>VXTZ01000014.1:109485-114001 GCA_009837205.1 Candidatus Dadabacteria bacterium
AATTGTTTTGTATTTTTAAAAAAAACCTAAAACATTTTTTAATTTTAAAATAAGTCTTTTTATTTATTCACAAATGATTTCCCCCCCCTATAATTTGCCCTTGCTCAAAATCGTAAAAGTTTCCAGTGTTTTCCGCCTTGAGTAGGAATAAAATCTTTTTGACCTTTTATGTATTAACCAAGTCATAATTATTGAAATTGCGAGAATCGAAATGTTCAAAAGTGAAAACCAGTCTCGAGCAACGAGATACAGCATGAAAAGTGAGTTCAGACCAAAAACTATTTTCCAACCCCTGTACAGACCATAATAAGCGTTGAAGGTTTGAACTTGTCCCGTTATGTCTTTAGCAAATGAAAGCATATAGCACAACTGGTAAATCTCCTGCAAAGACCGGCTTCCCGCCTCGAAATACTTTTTCGCTTCTTCTAGCGTTTTCTTCTCGGAATCGGAAAAACTGGCTTTGTTTTCCTTAATGACAATATTCGCCATGGCCTGCACTAGGTGACCCACAAAATACGCGAGAGGGAATAAAACTAAAAAGTTTTTAGAGGAAAAAACTGAAGTCGCCAGCGTGGAATCAAGTTTCTCCAGCAAGAGTAGGTCAAAAGCCACGCACATCAAAGCAATGCCACCGACAAGCAGATAACCGAACTGGTCATAAATGTTGAATCTTGAGAAAACCCTATTTTCCATCTTCACTACTCTTGAGCCATGGCAATCGTTTCAAAGTCGCCCGTTCTTCTTCGTGTAAGGAGAGATTGTCCACCATCTGAATTGGTGGAGAAAACATGCTGAGCAACTCGCTGATAGACGGCAATAGCTTCTGAGTGAGGATGACCATACTGATTATCCACACCCGCGCTTATCAGCACGCTGTTAGGTGAAACTAAGACAACTGTTTCAGGGTTGCACCCGCTTTTAGAACCGTGATGGGGTGCAGCCATGATATCGGATTTTAAAGCCCCTCCGAACAGTCTATTTATTGTGTCCCAGCGTTCCGTTTCGGTATCTCCTGTTACCAGATATGAAAATCCTCTTGTTCCCAGTCCCGTTATCTTCAACACCAAGCTACAGTTGTTGGAATTGTCCATGTCTTCGATATGGGGTGAAAACAACTCGAATTCAAAAGATGTTGCCAGATAGCGAAAAACCCGCTGGTCTAGTTTATCAAGACGCACGGAGAGCCTTTTGAGAGGATGATTCGTATTTTCGCGGCGAGACTCATGTTTTTTAATCACATCGAACACTGAGGCTGCATTGTCCGTATCATGGTAGTATCTCGGATACATAATCCAGTCAGGCTGATATGATGACAATATAAAATCTACTCCGTCCGGATGAGCATGGTCATCATCAAATCCCGTCAGCATGAAACCGACGACCCTGCTTCCTTGCGTAAAAGTATTAAGCTGAGACTGGATCTTGGACGTCAGTTCCTCGTCCGAAACCGGCATGAAGGAATCAATGATTACTGCTTCATCCAGATGCTGTGCCGCTGCAAGCGCTCCCTGCCCCACATATATTGTCAGTACATTCATTTTACTTTCTCATCTAGAATACGGCTGCTTTCTTTGTCCGCCACTGAGGCCATTTCATACAACCGCTTGTTCAGAACGCGTTGAATGGTGAAGGCCGCCTCCCGGCCAGAGCTAAACCTCTGTTTCTTCAGTTCTTCAATCGATTCACCCAGATCCTCTCGCGCGTTTTTGATATGCACGGCATAGCTTGCATCACGGTCAGCGATTACTTCAGCTATGACCAAGGCCACGCTAGTACCATCAATTAATTCAACCGTTCCCTTCCAGTAAACGGTTTTAGACTCATTAGAGAAAAACGGTCGGAGTCTCGGGAAAAACTCTTTTAGGAATTGCTGGTCAATGCCGCGGTCAGCGACTTTAACGGCCGGTTCGTCAAGGTTGATTCCGGTTTTCTCTTTCTGCTTTTCTGAGACAGCATTTTTTGGCCACCACAGTGGTTCATCCAAGATTTTGATGGCTTCAGCCGGAATCTCGTAAATAGCCGGGTCGCCTCTGAACAGTATGAAATGTCGGATGTTGTACCGCTCCAACGGACTGGCGGTATCGTTCCTGTTTACGACCAATAAAGCGTAAAAAAACCGCGTATTATGTTTTTTATGATTTACGGTGCGCTTGTAGGTTCTCCTGTCTCCCCCGCTTAACGTCGGATACCCGTTAACATGATGCGTATGCCAGCTGCCCAGATGTTCTACCTCTGGGTGCTCAGCTTCAATCTTACGAAAAACGTCTGCCTGAAATTCTCCGTCTTGAAAAAGACTGGTTGCGCTACGGCGGGTTTTCGGGCCCGGTTCAATTATCCCCGTCACGTGAATCATAAGGCGCTCATTGGAATCAAACGTGTAAGTCCCGACGAGGCGACCTCCGGTTTCATCCACGTCATGTCGGTCGCACTCGTCAAAAACCCTAATCAGAGCCTCCGCGGGAAAATGAACTTCAACACCGTCAATAGGAATGTCCTTTTTCATTTACTCTACCTCCCCGCAGATCTTGCACAGTTCTTGAGGAGTTAGAGTAATGCGCTGCAACTGAAAGTGTTTTTTGAAGGGATGCTCGGGTCGGTTTCCCCAAACCAGATAGTTTTCCTTCATCGCCGATAAATACTTGGGCCGCGCACTTAAAGTGGCGGCGATACTGTCCAAGGCAAAGCGGGTGTGGAAGGCTGTGATGAAAGAAATATCGACAATCAGCCCAGGTGAGTCCTTGATTTCCGTAATATTCATACCGTACATCTTTTCACGCTCTTCTTCGGATATAAGGTCTATCTCCCTGACACCGTCTCTGTACTCCGTGCGTTCCAATACACTCTCCAGACAGGCTAGGCAGCCCCCTCTGCTAGGTCTGTAAGCAAATACTTCCCCACCGGTGCCACGCGTGAACACCCTGCCTACAACAAAAGGGGTTCTGGTTTCTACGCATGCATCATTAACCCTGTACCGCGAAGCCTCGTTGTCGGTGGCCAGTATTACTACAGTGCTTGCATCAACCAGCTTGTTGAAGTCGGTTAATTCGAATATGTCCTTGTTGTGTTTTTCGATTTTCAAGGCAGGGTTCCGGTCAAGCAGAACATCGCTTAGGGCATCCACTTTTTTTTGCCCGACATAGCGAAGACCGCACACGTGCCGAATGACGTTCTCGGGTTCAAGCACATCATGATCAATAAGTGTAAATTCGGTAATGCCGGACATTGCTAGTTGCAACGCTACCATGCCACCGCCTGAACCACATCCGGCAACTAGCACACTGGCTTCACTAAGTGTCCCAACATCAAACAGTTTTTCGATACGAGTGAACAGCTTGTCCTTCATAGCAACTCATCCCCGCTATAATCAGATTCCCATTTGCCGGAACTCTTCCACCCTCTGTACAAACCAAGCCATTTCTGGGCGAGTCTTAGCGCATCGAGCAAACTTTTTCTTCCAGGGTTCCAAGCTTCCATTACGCCGAAAATGCATAATGAGCCGTCTTTCCAGCGGTGAGGGCTTTTGTCATCAATACCGTCAACATATACACTCGGGCAGTTGCTTGGATACCCGTTCGGCACTACTATTTTTATTGAAAATTCTTCGTATTCGACCTTGAAGTAAACTTCTTTGTTCTTAGTAACACCGTTGATATAAGTTATATCGAGACTATCAAATTCTTCTCGGTCTTTTTCTATTCTCTTCTGATCAATGTCTGGCAAGAAGATTGAGACTGGAACTAAGCAAGCTAGTTGCTGTCCGCTACGTTCAATAATATACGCCTCTCCATCCCTTGAAACACGGTTGATTATTTCTCCCGGTGAACTGCGAAGAGTCATCATGGATAACGGTTTAAATTCTATGGGTCCGGCAGAACTCAATGTCTGATCTCCTTGCCCGGCCATCTGCCGGTTTGCAGCCATATTTCATACTTGTTTAACCATTTCGCCGCGCGGGCTATAACATGAGATAAGTCATGTCTCCCAGGATTCCATGTAGAAGGATGCTGGTAACAGATATTTCCTTCTCGAAACATGTGTTGGGTATTACTGCTTAACGCAGGTTTCCTTACATAGACTTTCGGCATGTTATTGGGATAAGTGCTAGGAAAAAAGATTTCCAGAATGTAAACACGTTTTATTGTCTGTAGTGCTACACGTATATAAGGATTCCCTTGAGAATCACAATAGCTCTCTATGTATTCGAATTTTTGTTTCGCTTCGGTAAACTCCCATCCTATTCTACGCAAGTCCATTTACGATATTCTCCTTTATTAATGTTGTGTATTCTCCTCCTAAGTCTTCGCGCATGGTAATGGGTTTTTTATCTTGCAGTTCGGCAGATCCTTTGCCCAACGCCCGAATTTCTCCGTTAGGAAGGATTTCGATTGGAACATCTTCTTCCTTTTCCAACAACTCTTCGAGCTCATCGATAGTTGGTTTTCTTCTCATGGTGTTACCTCCTAATTAAGGTGTGCAATTATTATAATTGTAGTAATTATATCACAACCCTATAGCG
>VXTZ01000015.1:0-31606 GCA_009837205.1 Candidatus Dadabacteria bacterium
CCCCTAAACTAATCAATGTCCGAAGCGTTTTTGCCAAGGGAGTCTTTGCTCATGAGTTCTTCTCGAAAAAAAGAGAAAATACCTACCGGGTCCGTGATAACCAGAGACCCTTTTCCCAAATCAAAAAAGATATATGTGGGCGGAAAAATCCACGACATAAAGGTGGCCATGAGGGAGGTTGAAACCGACGATTTTCTCTCGGATGCCCCAGATGCTGACCGCTTCAAGATAACACTTTACGACACAAGCGGTCCCTATACTGACCCCGAAGCTGACATTGACGTTCACAGGGGTCTGCCGTTGCTTCGCGAAAAGTGGATAAGGAAACGGGGAGATGTCTCGGAACTGCCCGATTTCTCCTCGGAATTCGCCAGGAAAAGGCTTGAGAGGGCAAACGGGATAACCTTCGGGAACATAAGAAAGCCCCTTCGTGCCTCGCCTTCGCGAAACGTAACCCAGATGCACTACGCGAAAAAGGGAATCATAACGCCCGAGATGGAGTATATTGCCATAAGGGAGAACCAGAGAATCGACGAGCTTAGGGAGGTCTACGGACAGCTCGGGGCTTACCACGAGGGAGTGGATTTCGACGCGCGCATTCAGACCGGCTGCATCACCCCCGACTTTGTCAGGGAGGAAGTTGCCGCGGGGCGTGCCATAATTCCGAACAACATAAACCACCCGGAAAGCGAGCCCATGATAATAGGGCGTAATTTCCTCGTGAAAATAAACGCGAACATCGGAAATTCCGCCGTTACCTCAAGCATTGAGGAGGAGGTAGAAAAAGCGGTCTGGGCATGCCGGTGGGGAGCCGACACCATAATGGACCTCTCGACCGGGGACAACATCCACGAAACCAGAGAGTGGATAATAAGAAATACCCCGGTTCCCGTGGGAACCGTTCCCATATACCAGGCGCTTGAAAAGGTTAAGGGAAAACCGGAGGAACTTACTTGGGAGATTTACAGGGATACCCTCATAGAGCAGGCAGAGCAGGGAGTTGACTACTTCACGATACATGCGGGAGTGCTCCTTCGCTACATTCCGCTTACCGTCGACAGGGTTACGGGGATAGTTTCAAGAGGCGGGTCGATAATGGCCAAGTGGTGTCTTTCGCATCACAGGGAAAGCTTTCTCTACACCAATTTCGAAGAGATCTGCAAGATAATGAAAGCATACGACATAGCGTTTTCTCTGGGTGATGGCCTTCGGCCGGGCTCCATAGCTGATGCGAACGACGCTGCGCAGTTTGCCGAGCTTGATACCCTTGGGGAACTTACCCAGATAGCCTGGAAGCACGATGTTCAGGTCATGATAGAAGGTCCGGGACACATTCCCATGCAAATGATAAGGGAAAATGTGACCAAGGAGCTTGAGATATGTGGAGAGGCTCCCTTTTACACTCTGGGTCCTCTAGTTACCGACATAGCGCCCGGCTATGATCACATAACTTCTGCCATAGGGGCAGCGATGATAGGCTGGTACGGAACCGCAATGCTCTGCTATGTTACCCCAAAGGAGCATCTCGGTCTTCCAAACAAAAAGGACGTAAAGGACGGGGTTATAACCTACAAGATCGCCGCGCATGCGGCGGATCTTGCGAAGGGTCATCCCGCAGCGCAGCTTCGCGACAACGTGCTCAGCAAGGCCAGGTTTGAATTCCGGTGGAATGATCAATTCAATCTCTCTCTTGATCCGGATACGGCGCGCGAATTTCACGACGAGACTCTCCCTGCCGAAGGGGCCAAGGTTGCGCATTTCTGCTCCATGTGCGGTCCGAAATTCTGTTCGATGAAAATCACGCAGGATATAAGGGATTACGCAAAAGAGCAGGGTCTCTCGGAGATGGACGCCGTTCAGAAAGGGCTTGATTCCAAGGCGAGGGAATTTGAGGAGAAGGGGAAAGAGATATACGTTGAGCGGCCTGATTAGGTTTTATGTTAGGTCAAAAGATTGGGGTGGTTTGTCATAACTATAATTTGATCTCACGTCCGACATCATTGCCTGTCAGCGCGTTATTAAGTATATATTTGCAACCTTTTACGAGCTCTTCCGTTCCATGCCCAAGCGAACTGACATAAAAACCATAATGGTCATCGGCTCCGGTCCGATAGTTATAGGACAGGCCTGCGAGTTTGACTATTCAGGCACCCAGGCGTGCAAGGTGCTGAAAGAAGAAGGCTACAGGGTGGTTCTGGTAAACAGCAACCCGGCCACAATAATGACCGACCCGGACTTTGCCGACAATACTTACGTGGAACCGCTCGTTCCCGAAATACTGGAAAAAATAATAGAGAAGGAAAAGCCCGATGTCCTTCTGCCCACAATAGGCGGACAGACGGCCCTTAACCTTGCCGTTTCGCTTGCCGAGTCAGGCGTGCTCGAGCGCCACAGCGTGGAACTCATAGGCGCAAAAATCCCTGCGATAAAAAAAGCCGAGAATAGGGATCTTTTCAAAAAAGCCATAGCGGACATAGGTCTTGAGGTGCCGAAAAGCGGTATAGCGCATAACATGGAAGAAGCTTGGGACGTTGTGGGCGAGATAGGGTTTCCGGTCATCATACGGCCTTCTTTTACCCTTGGCGGAACCGGAGGAAGCGTTGCCTACAACAGGGAGGAATTCCAGGAGTTCGCCAGGGCGGGAATCGAAAGCTCTCCGGCAAGCGAGATACTCATAGAGGAATCCATAGTGGGGTGGAAGGAATTTGAGTATGAGGTGATGCGGGACCACATGGATAATGTCGTCATAATCTGCTCCATAGAGAATTTCGACGCTATGGGTGTTCACACGGGAGACAGCATAACGGTGGCTCCTGCGCAGACCCTTACCGACAAGGAATACCAGCATATGCGCGACGCGTCCATAGCGATAATAAGGGAAATCGGCGTTGAAACCGGCGGCTCTAACATCCAGTTTGCTGTTAACCCCAAAGACGGGCGGATGATGGTAATAGAGATGAACCCGAGGGTTTCGCGAAGCTCCGCGCTTGCCTCAAAAGCCACCGGGTTTCCGATTGCCAAGATAGCCGCGAAGCTTGCGGTCGGCTATTCGCTCGATGAGATCTCAAACGATATAACGAAGTATACCCCCGCGTCTTTTGAACCGACGATAGATTACGTTGTGGTGAAAATACCAAGGTTTGCGTTTGAGAAGTTTCCGCAGACGAGCCCGACTCTTACCACGCAGATGAAATCCGTGGGTGAAGCCATGTCCATCGGAAGGACTTTTAAGGAGTCCCTGCAGAAGGCGATGAGATCTCTTGAGATAGATTCCTATGGTTTCGAGAAGGTGTCTGATGACCTCGAAGAGGTAAGGGAAGAACTCAGGGTTCCCTCCCCTCGGCGTCTCTGGTACATAGCCGACGCATTTCGTCTGGACATGGACTTGGAGGAAATCTACTCGATCTCTCACGTAGACCCGTGGTTTCTTCGGAATATAAAACAGATTGTCGATTTCGAATCTGATATTGCTAGGAACGGGTTTAACCGCGAGACCATACTTCAGGCCAAGCGCCATGGTTTTTCCGACATTGAGATCGCAAAGATTCTTTCCACGGAAGAAGGGGAAGTGAGGAATTTCCGTCTGCGCGAGGGAATTGAGCCTGCTTTTAAGATGGTTGATACCTGCGCCGCCGAATTCGAGGCTTACACACCTTATCTCTACTCGACTTTCGAGAGTGAAAGCGAAGCGCTCCCCACGGACAGGAAAAAAGTTGTGATACTCGGCGGGGGACCGAACCGCATAGGTCAAGGCATAGAATTTGACTACTGCTGCGTGCACGCGTCTTTTGCGCTCCGGGAAGAAGGGTACGAGGCCGTTATGGTTAACTGCAATCCCGAGACCGTGAGCACGGATTACGACACCTCGGACAGGCTTTATTTCGAACCGCTTACGCTTGAAGACACTTTGGCTCTTATAGGAAGGGAAGATCCATGGGGAGTCATAGTTCATCTTGGAGGCCAGACCCCACTCCGCCTGGCCCTCGCGCTTGAGGAGGAGGGGGTGAAAATAATAGGAACTTCCCCCGAGAGCATAGATCTTGCCGAGGACAGAGACAGGTTCAGAAAGCTCGTTTCGGATCTGGGACTTCTCCAGCCTCAAAGCGACACCGCAAGAAGCGAGGGGGAAGCCATTGGCATAGCCCGCGAAATAGGGTATCCGGTCATGGTCCGCCCGTCTTACGTTTTGGGCGGTCGTGCCATGGAGGTAGTTTACGACGAGGAATCTCTTCGAACTTACATACGGGAAGCCGCGAGCGTTTCACCGAACCACCCAATATTGATAGACAAGTTCCTAAAGGACGCGAAGGAAGTCGACGTGGACGCAGTTTGCGACGGGGAAACCGTTGTTGTGGGCGGAGTGCTCGAGCACATCGAGGAAGCAGGGGTTCATTCCGGAGACAGTGCGGCGATTCTGCCCCCGTTTTCGATGGAACCTGAAATTGTCGAGGAAATAAAATCCCAGACGAAAAAACTTGCGCTTTCTCTGGATGTAAAAGGGCTTGTTAACATCCAGTTTGCCGTAAAGGACGGAGAGGTTTACATAATCGAGGTAAATCCTAGGGCAAGCCGCACCGTTCCCTTCGTGAGCAAGGCCATAGGGGTTCAGCTGGCCAAGATAGGGACCAAAGTGATGACCGGAAAATCTCTTGAGGAACTCGGCTATACGGAGGAAATCGTCCCGAAGCACTACTGCGTAAAGGAATCGGTCTTTCCTTTCGTCAAGTTCCCGGAAGTTGATACGATTCTGGGACCGGAAATGAAATCCACCGGCGAGGTCATGGGAATTGCTCCCGACCTTGACCAGGCGTTTGCCAAATCCCAGATTGCGGCCGGCAACAGCCTACCCTCAAGCGGAGTGGCCTTCATAAGCGTAAAAGACGAGGACAAGTCAGACAAGATGCTTGATATAGCCCAGAGGCTGAGCGATACCGGTTTTGATATAATGGCTACAGGGGGCACATCTGAATTTCTCAATAAAAATGGTATATTTTCCCGAACGGTGAACAAGGTTAAGCAGGGCCGCCCTCACATAGTCGATCACCTTAAAAACGGGGAGGTGCAGTTGGTTATAAATACCACTTTCGGGAAAAAGGAGATCGCGCAGTCATATTCGATAAGAAGGACCGCGCTTGTAAACAATGTTCCTTACTTTACCACTCTCGCCGGTGCGGTCGCCGGAGTCAGTGCTATCGAGGCCTTGGTGAGAATCGGTCTCGACGTAAAGGCTCTGCAAAGCTACTATTAACTAGGTTGGGGTATGATTGAGGCGAGGAGGAGATATTAATGAGTGTCCAAAGAGTTCTAATTACTCCTGATGGCTGGAGAAAGCTTCGGGACGAACTGCATAGGTTAAAAACCGTCGAAAGGCAGGAAGTAATCAAGCTTATAGAATATGCGAGATCCCTCGGGGATCTTTCCGAAAACGCCGAGTACGAGACTGCCAAGCAGAGACAGTCGTTCATAGAGGGAAGGATACAGGAAGTAGAAGACCGTCTTGGCCGTGCGGAAGTAATTGACCCCGAGAAAATCACTGCCCGGGACAGGGTAGTTTTCGGCCTTACGGTTACGGTGGAGGATATTGATTCCGGGGACATAAAGAAGTACAAGCTTGTGGGAGAGGATGAATCCGAGCCCGAAAATGGCTTTATATCAGTTACCTCTCCGGTAGGCAGCGCGCTTATCGGAAAGAGAGTAGATGACGAGATACAGGTCAGGGCTCCCGGAGGAATTAAGGAATTTCTGGTTATTAATATAGAATAATCTTTTGGTATGGGCAGGCCGGTTGACAATCTCAAGAAATTTATACTGTTTTCACTTGTCTTCCATGTTCTTATATCTATTGCTTGGGGGAAGATTGTCGTGCAGAGAAGCGTTCCTGTATACGGCGATCACATAGAAGTGTCCCTGAGGCATTTTGAATTTAAAAAACCCGAACCCGCAAAAAAAATCGTAAAGAGAAAAAAGGTTGTTAAGAAGAAAAAAGAAAAAGTCGTAAAGGAAGTGAAAAAGCGGGATGACTCCATAGCGCTTAAAAAGGAAGCAAAGCCCGCCCCGGAGGAGCAACCCGAAGAGAGTTATGCCACCGCGAGACCATCTTACGGTTTTACCCCCAGACCTGGCTATCCCGCGGTTGCCATAAGACGCGGTTACGAGGGCAGCGTGTTGCTTAATGTGCGTGTGCTTCCAAATGGGGAACCCGAGGAAGTAACCATCTCCAAATCCTCCGGTCACAAGGTTCTTGATAATGCCGCTTTGAAGGCTGTAAAGAAGTGGAGATTCGTCCCGGCGCAAAGAGGCTTCAAGGCGGTTTCAAGCTGGGTCAAGGTTCCAATAGAGTTTCGGCTGGAATGAGGCCTAACCATCTGCTGGGGGTTTGCGGGATTTTCCTTCGAGGTCGGGATTTCTTGTTTTTTCCATGAGAAATTATCTAAGTGTGTTCGCTATATCTTTTCTGGTAGTATTGCTTGACCAGCTGACCAAGTGGCTCGTTAAGGCCCACGTGCCATTTCTGTCGAGGATAAACGTGTTTTCGTGGTTCGATATAACGCATTTGCGAAATCCTGGAATCGCGTTTGGCATGTTAAGGAACATGTCTGAAGATATAAGGCTTTACTTTTACATAGTTGTTTTCGTTCTGGTGCTGATCGCGATTTTCTTCTTTCTTCGTAGACTTGAAGAGGAGCGGAGAGTTTTTCGATATGGGCTTGCTTTTGTGCTGGGCGGAGCTATTGGAAACTCAATAGACAGGTTTGCCTACGGATACGTGACCGATTTTATTGCAGTCTACTGGCCGGGGAACCCGGATCTGCTCTGGCCTCCTTTTAACGTAGCCGACTCTGCGATCACGGTCGGGGCGATTTCGATCCTGATTTCTGGAGTCTTGGTGCGGGGCAAGGAGAATT
This sequence comes from Candidatus Dadabacteria bacterium, assembly GCA_009837205.1. Taxonomy (NCBI): domain Bacteria; kingdom Pseudomonadati; phylum Thermodesulfobacteriota; class Candidatus Dadabacteria; species Candidatus Dadabacteria bacterium. The sequence continues at coordinate 6,906 of VXTZ01000015.1, forward strand.
AAATGTTTAGCGGTATAGTTGAAGACATTGGAGCGGTCCAGACGCTTGAAAAAAAGGACAAGGGCGTTCTTTTAAGAATCGGGGTTCGGAAGATCAATGCCGGGGAACTGGATCTGGGAGAGAGCGTGGCCGTAAACGGCGTATGTCTTACGGTAGTTTCTGCGGGAGACGGTAGTTTTTCTGTTGACGCGTCCCACGAAACGCTTTCCAGGACAAACCTCTCCGGCCTCCGGACAGGGAGCGGAGTGAATCTCGAAAGATCTCTTCGGGTCGGAGACAGGATGGGTGGACATATTGTCACGGGCCACGTGGACGGAGTCGGGGTCGTTCAGTCCATTACTCCGGTAGGAGAATCCAAGGTTTTTTCTTTTTCAATCCCCGAATCGCTTGCGAAATATGTGGTCGAAAAAGGATCGGTCGCCGTTGACGGCGTAAGTCTCACCGTCAATTCGGTAAAGGACACTGAGTTTTCGGTGAACATAATTCCCTACACGCTTCGGGAGACGACTTTTTCCGAATTTCGCCGGGGCAGGGAAGTCAATATAGAGTGCGACATAATAGGCAAGTACGTTGAGAAAATGCTCTCCGGCGCAACCCCCCATGCCGAGGGTTCTCCCGTCGGAAGAAAATTGTAGGTTGATTTGAGCGATAAACGACATATTTTTCTTACGGGGTTTATGGGAGCGGGCAAAACAAGCGTCGGCAGGAAGCTTTCCGGAAAACTGCGAATGGATTTCTACGATCTTGACAGTGAAGTGGAACGGGCCGAAGGTCTTTCAGTATCCGAGATCTTTGAATCGGAGGGAGAGGAGAGTTTCAGGCAGAAGGAAACTGAGATGCTCGCCGCCCTTTCGCAGAAAACACCCCCGGCAGTGATCTCAACGGGGGGAGGTGCGGTCCTGCGACAGCAGAATCGCGAAATAATGGAAGCCTCGGGTGAGGTTTTCTATCTGCGGGCGGATATTGATACCCTTTGGAACAGGGTGAGGAGCAAGAAGGGGAGGCCCCTTCTCGACGTCAAAGACCCTAGGGCTGAGTTCCATGAGCTTTTCATGAAAAGAAAAGATATTTATGAACTCTCGCCGCATGTTGTTCTTACGGATGATATGAGTGTTTCAGAAGTTGCTGATAAAGTAATTGGGATGCTCAAATGAAGCTGGAGGCTTTAACTATGAAGAAAACTGTTTTCCTGTTTTTTGCTGCCTGTTTTTTACTTGCGGGTTCCCTTTCGTGCGCTAAGGTAGAGGATGACGAAGAGAACTCTGGATCCCTGTCGCGGGAAAGCGTCCCGGAACTTCTTTCTTCTTCCGGCTCTTCTGTAAAATTCCCCTCCCTCGCGGGTCTTGTCGAGAAACAAAAGCATTCTGTCGTGAACATAAGCACCACGAGCGTCGTAAAGCGGGGGAAGATGCTTCCTGATTTTGGCGAAGGGGACCCTTTCGAGGAGTTTTTCAAGAGATTTTTTCCGAACGACCGGGAGCGGGAGTTCAGGAAAAAGGGCCTGGGCTCCGGGTTCATAGTCAGCAAAGACGGCTACATAGTTACCAACAACCATGTGATCAGCAGGGCAGAAGATATACAGGTCGTTCTCTATGACGGATCGAGGTATACGGCCGAGATTGTGGGACAGGACACCAAAACGGACCTTGCGGTTCTGAAGATAAAGCCTGAAAAAAAACTGAAGCCCGTTGTTTTCGGAGATTCGGACAGGCTTAGAATCGGCGACTGGGTCATGGCGATTGGAAACCCCTTCGGACTCGGCTACACCGTGACAGTCGGAATAGTGAGCGCGAAGGGACGGTCTCTGGGTCTCGGGGCCTACGATGATTTCATTCAGACCGATGCGTCTCTCAACCCCGGAAACAGCGGAGGTCCGCTTTTTAACCTGGGAGGGGAGGTGGTTGGTGTTAACACCGCAATAGCGGCCAGAGGCCAAGGAATAGGGTTTTCTATCCCAACCAACATGGCCAAGGGGGTCATATCCCAGCTCATGGAAAAAGGCGAGGTGGTCAGGGGGTGGCTGGGAGTCGTTATTCAACCTATAACGCAGGAGATAGCCGAGGGCATGGGGTATGAGAGCACCGACGGGGCTCTTATATCCGATATAAGCCCGGGAAGTCCCGCGGAGAAAGCGGGCCTGCGAAGAGGAGACGTGGTAGTGAAATTTGACGGAGAACCTATAAAAGAGTTTACGTCTTTATCCAAACTCGTGGGAATGAAGGCTCCGGGCACTTCCTCTAAAATCACGATTCTCCGCGACGGGAAGCGCGAGGAAATTTCCGTTGTTCTCGGCGAGATGCCGGATGATGAGGCTCCTGCGGAGTCCCAGCGGGACGAAGATATTGAATTGAGTGACATCACCCCGGATATCGCCGCACGGTTCGGCGTTGAGGATAAGGCCGGGGTGCTGGTTACGAACGTGGAACGCGGCAGTTCCGCCTGGGAGGCGGGATTTCGTCCCGGGGACGTGATACTGGAGGTTAACAAAAACCCCGTGGCGAACCTTGGGGACTACAACAAGATCATAAGCGGCCTGAAACCCGGAAAGCAGTATCTCTTCCTGGTAAAGAAACGTAAAAACACGATTTACATCGGCTACGCTCCCAAAAACAAACAGTAGCGGGTAACTATCGGTGATTATTTTCCGGGGATGATTTTCCTTCGGAATTCCTCCGGCATCCGCACGGTTTTTCTCTCTTTGTAGTTAAAAAATACGAGAGAGGTCTTGACCTTGGCGACCTCCTTGCCGTTTTTTTCGTTCACCAGTGCGTAGATAAGTTCGAGAAAATTGTTGCCATACTCGCCGATGCCGATGCTTATTTCCATTACGTCCCCGTAAAACGCTTCCGAACTGTAGGTGATTCCGACGTCTCCCATTATAATTCCCACTCCCTCTATATCGGCCTCAGTGTAGCCGTGTGCTGCGAGGAATCTTACGCGGGCCTCGTGCGCGAGGGTTAACACCGAGTCGTGCCCAAGATGAGAACCGTAATTTATGTCGTCTATTCTTATCGGAATTTGCGTTGAAAAGACGAATCTGCTCGGTAGGTCTATTCTTATTCTTGCCATTTTCGCGGGTTTTCTCTCTGAATATATCTGTATTTTCGGGGCTATAAAAGAATTGTTTGCTTTTTACTTTTCAGGGGTTATAGTCATGCCTCAATAATTGTTCCAATAAATTTTTCTAGGAGGCGGAATTAGATGGAAGAAAGGACAGAAAAGGAGCATGTAAGTAACCACGTTGATATTGAATCCAAAAGGTTTTTCTTTGACGTCAAGGAAAATCACAAGGGTCAGTACCTTAGGATTACCGAACTAAGCGGCGGTAGGTCAAGCATAGTCGTTCCCTTTGAAGGAATAGAGCAGTTCAGAGACAAGCTGGTTGAAACGATAAAGCAATCTCTCGAGTTAGTTGGAAACTAGAGAAATTCCCAGGAATTTTAACCCCTTCCCATCCCTGCACAAGCTTTAAGATCATCTACATGATCGCTTTTGCTTTTACCACTCTGAGTTTTATAAGATTCGGGTCGGGAAGCTTGCTTATAAATCCGACCTGAACATTCCTGAGCCACATCACCTGTTTCGGAGCCAAGGCTTTTTTTATCTTGAAGCGGTTTGATCCGAAAGGGGTGTTTGAGGATTTGAAAAATTCTATTTCAAGCACTATTTTCTCGTAAGCAATGTCGCTTATGTTCTCAATGACTAGCTTGCTTAACGTCGCGGTCGCCCCGGGGATTCCGCTTCCCCATTCAAACTCCCTTATTACTATATCGTGTTTGGGGAAAGCTTCTCTGGGCTGTTCTTGGGAAAATTCCGTGTTCTTGTCTGCGGCCGAACCGGTAGAGCCGACCGAACTGGCCGGAGGATGGACGCTTTCGGTTCCGCTTTCGTAAGCGCTTTCGGATTCATCCGAGGATGGTGCTTCCTGGCGCGGTTCGGCTTTTTTCTCCCCGTCTTTTTTTCTTAGTATGCTAACGGAGGTGATTTTTTTCTTTATCCTCTCCCCAAGGCTTCCCCCACCGGAAAGGATGTAATTGAGTTCCTTTGTTGTTATCACCTCGGCTCCGGAGACGACAATAGATCTTTCAACAGCTTTCGGGCTCGAGAAACCGACGTTTATCCCCGTGAAAGTTCTTTCCTCTCCGGCGGGAAGTACGTTGTGTATCGTTACCGAGGACATGTGAGTGCTACCCGGTCTGGTTTCGCCCTCTTTTTCCGTTAAAAGCAGTTTTATGTTCTTAAAATGGGTTTTTCCTGTGTTCTCAAGAGTGATTTCCGTTATGAAACCTTCCGTTCCGAAGCTCGCACCTTCAAACTCCCAGTTCTTTATGAAAATCACGTTCTCGGCACCTGTGTACGAAGAACTTTCCGACACCTCGGCGCCAGTCACCATCGCCTCAGAGTCTTCAAGATCCGAGTTCATGAAACCCATATCCAAGTTGGAGAAGGTCTTTTGGCTTCCTGCGGGCAGTTCATCGTGTATCTTTCCGTGAAGCGAGCCCAGAAGCTTGCCAGTTCTTGTAAACAGATCAATCCTGATTTTGATGTTCTTATAGCTGGTTTTGCCGGAGTTTGCGACGGTTATTTCTGAAAGTGTTGCCATACGTCCCACTCCGTAGGATTTCCACGAGTAGTCTGTTACGGTGAGATCTTCCCGGGGATTTGGCTGCTGCGCATAAGCGACCTCCGCTCGCAGAGAGAGAAGAAGTGGAAAAAGCAGAAGGGCAAGCGTGATTGTCGCGGCGTGAATTATGCTTTTCATCAGGTCTTAAGAATGTTTATAGTAGTATACCGAAGAGTTTTTGTTATGGAAGTTACGGGGGAGGGCTTTTTCCCTTGAGATATCTTTTAAAAAGGTTATAAATCTAGAACGGCCCAACCGGCAACCGAAGATTTTTTCGGCGCGCGATTCGACGCAACTCATAGAAACAACGGGTTTTTTCAATGGCAATTTACATATTACTCAGCAGACTTACCCCCGAGGGCAGAAAAACCGTTAAGGAGCGGCCCGGGAGAATAAAGGAAGTCGACAAGGAGCTTGAGGACATAGGGGTCAGGGTTCTTGAGCAGTATGCGACTCTGGGTAGATACGATTTTGTGAACATAGTGGAAGCACCCGATAATGAGACCATAGGGAAGGTTTCGGTTGACCTCTGCTCAAGGGGAACAGTCGAGCTGGTAACTCTTCCGGCGGTCTCGGTCGAATCTCTGGTTAAATCGCTTAATAAGGCAAGAGCGGAGAAGACGCCCCCAACGCCATCCGGGGAAGATAAAGATGTTTAAAAAGTATTTCGGTGTAGTGGAAGAACAGTCGCGGGACGTTTTCGGGACGCATCCGAAAAAAACCCTCTCGGCTTTCTCCTTCTTCTCGGTTGCCGCGGTCATTTTGCCTCTGATCATACTCATCCTGTTTATTCTGCTTAAGCTTTTCTAAAGTATTAATGGCAAGAATCAGAACACTTCCGGATGTACTTGTCTCTAAAATAGCCGCCGGAGAAATAGTCGAGAGACCAGCTTCCGTAGTAAAAGAGCTTGTTGAAAACTCAATTGACGCCGGTGCAACCAGAATATCCATACACCTTGAAGCCGGGGGCAAGAGGCTTGTAAGGGTGGTTGATAACGGCCACGGGATGTCCCGTGACGATGCCCTCATGAGCATTGAGCGTCACGCCACGAGCAAGATAAGGGACATTGACGATCTTTTCTCGATAGGGACTCTCGGTTTTCGCGGCGAGGCTCTTCCGAGCATAGCCAGCGTTTCAAGGTTCAGAATGATAACTGCCGCCGAGGGGTCAAGATCCGGTACCGAAATCTACATTGAAGGCGGAGTCGTAAGGAAGATAAAGGAGACTGCATCTCCCGTGGGTTCGTCCGTTGAGGTTAAGAACCTGTTTTTCAACACCCCGCCGCGGCTTAAGTTTCTCAAAAGGCCGGAGACCGAGCTCGGCAGGGTTCTTGAGGTTATCCAGTGCGAGGCCCTTTCACGACCCGGGGTATCTTTTGAGGTCTCCTCGGGTGGAAGAACCATCCATCGCTACGGCGCAAGCGACTCGTTTGCGCAGCGCGCAGCGCAGATAATTCCCGGCACGCTGCTTTACCCGGTGGACTTTGAAGACGAGACGCTGGCCCTGCGCGGCTTCCTAGGAAGTCCTCTGGATCCACGCTCCTCGATGCGCAGGCTCTTTACTTACGTAAATGCAAGACCCGTAAGGGACCGTTTTATAAACAGGATTATAATGGAATGCTACGGAAGGATGGTTGAAAAGGGGAAATACCCTCAAGGGGCGGTCTTTATTGAAAGGGATCCCGCCTTGGTAGACGTGAACGTACATCCTACCAAAAACGAGGTGATGTTCGAGAGCCAGTACGAAGTTGGCCAGAGCATTCGCCGCGCGATAAGCAACATGCTTGCCGATGCCCCTTGGATGAAGGGCTACAGGGAAAGAACCCAGAAGGCCCTTGAAGATTTCTACGAGAAGCAAAAAGATCCCGGGTTTTCCGAGAACAAGGGGTACTCTGCCACAGGGTCTCCGCCAAAAGCAGCTTCCACCCAGGTTGCTCACAATCCTGAGTTGGGGTCTCCACGCCCTCACAACGGTGCTTCCTCTATACCTGAGAAATCTCCAGAGGCGGCAGGAGAGGATATGTTCTCCGATGGCTTTTATTCAAGCCTCAGGTTCCTCGGACAGGTAGGAAAGCTTTATCTTGTATGCGAGGATCCGGATGGCATCATTCTTATTGACCAGCACGCGGCCCATGAGCGGGTTAACTTCGAGAGAATAAAAAAATCCTATCTCGAAGAAGCTTTTTCCTGCTCCCAGAAACTTCTCATCCCAGAAGTCGTCGAACTTACGGTCCGGGAAATCAATACAGCGCAGCAGTTTGCAGAAGAAATGGAGAAGCTCGGCTTTAATTTTGAAGTTTTCGGGGAAAGTGCGGTGAGAGTGAAATCCGTCCCAGGGTTTTTAAGGGACTCCGATTACGCCCGGGTTTTTGCTGACCTGTTTGATGAGCTTGATGGCCTAGGGGACCCCAAGAGCTTGGAAGGGCATCTTGACACTGTGTGCGCGACCATGGCGTGCCACAGTTCTATAACCGCAAACCGAACCCTCTCGGAGCAGGAAGCGCGGACTCTTTTTGCCGATATGGACGCTTCTCAGAATCCACACGCCTGCCCTCACGGCCGGCCGGTAGCGACCCGGATATCGTACAATATGCTTGAAAAGATGTTTAAGAGAACCTGATTCTTAAGGTTGATGCACGGTGATGGCAAGCGAGAATTCCCGAGAAAAATTACTTTTTGCAAATTCATAAAGGAGGACCGAGTCCGAAATGGCTGTTGTCGACACGAGTGGTTTTCACAAGGGTATGAAGATTGAGACCGAAGGGGCAATCTGGGAGATAGTCGAGTACAAGCATTCAAAGATGGCGCAGAGAAGCCCGATAGTCACGGCGAGACTTAAGAATATCGCCACCGGAGCCGTACGGGAAATGAAATTCCGCGCGGGAGACACGTTTAACGTTCCCGATATCCAGAGAAGAACCATGCAGTATCTCTACAGGGACGATGAGATGTTTTACTTCATGGATTCCGAGACTTTCGACCAGTTTCCTTTCAGGGCGGATGCAATAGGGGATACGACGAAGTTTCTCAAGGAACAGCAGGAAGTCACGGTGCAAATGCATGAAGGAGAGCTCATAGGGGTGGAACTTCCCACGGCCGTTGTCTTCGAGGTTACCCATACGGAACCTGGGGTGAAAGGAGATACGGTTTCGAGTACCACGAAACCGGCGACCATAGAAACCGGAGCGGTGGTGGCCGTCCCTCTTTTTATCAATATCGGGGATATGATAAAAGTCGATACGAGAAACGGGAACTATCTCGAAAGGGCGGAATCCTGAGCGAAGACTGTCTATGTTAACTGCGACCTATTTCCCGAAAGGGTCCTCAATTTCCGGATGCCAAAGTTTGAAATGTTCTTTGTGCAGGTCGTGGTATGAATCTTTCTCGAAATACTTATCGTAGAAGTCAAGATCAAGGTGGTGGGCCTGAAATACCAGCCGTACGAACATCGGATCCAGGAAAGCCGGGAATCTTCCATAGTTCTCATAAACGTAGGTGCAGAAATCCTTTACTATCTGTATTCTGACTTCGGAAGGATGGTACTCGTCACGCAGGATCGACGCAGGATCTCTGTAGGGGAACGGATTGTCCTCCTTCCAGAATTGCCCTCTTACCTCTAGAAACCTGTCTACAGCTTCGCTCATGTCCGCCACGTAGGGAGGGCAGAGGGATTCGAAAACTCCGTCCCTTCCAACGGGATAAGGCGGGTTTGTGCTCCTGAGGCTTTCCTCCGGCTGGACGAACCGGAATCCGAGCCCTTTGTGGGAAGGGTCGACCCCGAGTGCGTAATGGGGAAGCAGTCCGGTGAAAGTCCAGCCTCCGAGACCCAAGGCCTGCAGCGCGAGATTCATGTTCTGGCTTATAAAAGCCTGTTCCACGTTAAGCGTGGTCAACACCCTTAATTCCAGGTCGAACAGAGAAAGCCTGACGTCGTTTCTTATGTAGCCTTTCTCTATCCACTTATCAAGGCCGCACGATCTCCCCCCGTTGAGTTCGTCAATAATGTTAAATCCGTACTTGGCTCCGAAGTATATGAACAGAAGCACCATGTACTCGACTGTGGTGTTGGTTACCGGGATAAAGAAAGTCGTTCCCGGCTTGTTCGTATTCCATGCGTTAAAGTCGAAAAGGCCAGGTTCTCCCTTCGGGAGATCGGCTCTTTGGTTTTCAAGGGTAATTCTGCTTGCCCTGAAAAGCTCAACTATTTTTTCAAGCTGCTTTTCCCTGTCAAGCGACATGAAGATAGAGGTGTCGGGGGGTATGAGGTCAAAAAGCCGCACCATGTAAACGCCTTCGTCGTTTGTGTAGAAAAGTTCGGTCGAATGGGAGTTGCAGGAGCACGGCCAGCTTCTGCCGGTCCACTGGAAAAGCCACGATATGCCGGTTCTCGGAAGGTCCCCTAGGGAGAGGCCTGTGGTTCCCGTGCCCGCCCAGATTAAAAAAGCCTCTTCAAGTTCTGAGAGAGGGACCGGGTCGTGAGCGGAACTGTAAGCCAGATTTCCCTCGGGAATTTCCATCCCGAGTCCGAAGCGGCGCGATCTTCTTGAGAATATGGAATCCAGAAGACTGAAGTTAATGGCTCGTTCAAAGCCTTGGGGGATTTTCATTTTTCCGCTCTTTTAGGCGGCCTTGCGAGAAACGGCCCGTTTCCGGTCAGTTATTAAGGGTTTTGCACTCCTCGCAGATTCCGCTGAAAAGCACCGAGTATCCAAGAATCTTGTAATTGTCTATTTGCGGGTCAAGTTCCGAGTAAGCCATGGAATCGTCGTAGATGTCCTCTATCTTTTTGCATTTTACACATACGACATGGTGGTGAGGTTCCATGTTGGCGTCGTATCTTGCGGCGTGATAAAGGGTGTTAACTACTGATATGAGTCCCATTCTCTCGAATGTCTCAAGCGTTCTGTACACGGTGGTAAGGGATATGTTCGGATAGTAGTCCTTTATGTTCTTGTAGATCATCTCGGTGCTCGGGTGCTGCATGCTTCCCGCGAGCTCCCTGTATATCGCTATTCTCTGAGGGGTTACCTTAAGCCCCAGTTCTTTGCTTCTTTTTATGAATTGCGATATCTTGTTTTCGGTTCTGAACTCCGAATTCTTCATAATCTGCCCCTTTAGGGGGATTAAAACAGACCAGTCTCAGTGTACCTTAAAAGTTTTTAAGTCTCAAACCGCGCGCCATGGAGAAAACTGTGATTGAGTTTATGAGAAAAAACAGGGTCGTGGCCGTTATCAGGTCCGCCAGTTATGAAAAATCTCTTGAATTCGCAAGGGGATGCGTTGACGGCGGGATAAGAATCATAGAAGTCATATCAATCTCTTCAGGTTCTGAAAGACTTCTTCGAGAATTTGCTTCGCAGGACGGAATATGCGTCGGGGCGGGTACGGTTCTTGACCGTGATTCCGCCGAACGGATGTCTGATTGCGGGGCCCGTTTCATAGTTTCTCCGCACACCGATCCCGAGATAATCGAGCATTGCCGCAAAAACGGCATTACGGCGATCTCCGGAGCTTTTACATCCTCTGAGATGGTTAACGCCCGCAGCATCGGAGCGGATTTCGTAAAGATATTCCCCGCTTCGAGTTTCGGTCCGGATTACGTGAAAGCCATAAAGGAGCCTCTCGGATTTATGGATATCATGGTCACCGGAGGAATTACCGTGGATAACATTCAGAGTTATTTCTCGGCGGGAGCCGCGCTTGCCGGGGTGTCTACCGCGCTTTTGGGCGGAGGAGAGGACTATCAGTCCATAAAACAAAGAGCCGAGGAGTTCTCCCGGTTCTCCACGTGAAAATGGATACAAAGCCGCAGGCAAGGGAGTTTTATCTTGATTCAATAGACGAGGTGTTTGCCGAGGTCTTTTTTCTTTTCGGCGGTGGCTTTGACGTCCGGATGGAAATTGCCTCAGAAACTTCTCTTGTAAGCGCTTCTTTCTCGCCCCGCATCACGGCAGTTGATCGAGAGAGGGCGGTCGATTTTGAGCTTTGCGCCTTTGAGTGTTCGGGAGTTTCTGCGGAGAATTTAGAGGAGTATCTCGGGGCCCCGGTGCATACAAGCAGTGCGCTTGAATTTTTTGATTATGTTTTCTCCCAAAGATCGAAAGTTGTCTGCGGCGTGGATTTTGCGGGAAACAGCTGGGTGATGGTTCTTGACTGCTCCCGTTGAAAATGCCTGTGGCTATGTTCTTTTCAGACGTGCCGATCCAAGGTTGCGCCCGGGCTTAGTTCGGCGCGGATAACCGACACGTGGTTCAGAGAACTGCGTTTTCAAGGGATTGGATAAACTGAATCCCGTGGATGTTCTTTTTGGTGAGGCGATTATCGTTTGTAATGAACAGGTCTGCCCGTGCAACAGACGCGCACGCGAGCTGTATGGCGTCTGGAGCCTGAATTGAACGGTCCTGACGGATTTCAGCAAACTTGAGGGCGGCAGGGGAATCAAACGGCAGTACTGTCGCAGCCGCGGAAATCGCAAGTTCATAAAACTGTGCAAGCTTGTCATTGCCCATTTTCTTGGGTTTGATGAGAATCTCGCCCAGCGTGAGTGCCGAGGTGAGCAGTTCATCTTCGCGTTCAATCATCCGTTGGCGCAATGCCGAAACTCGCTCGCTCCGCTCGCTTTTGTCTTCAAAGAGATATATGAAGAGATTTGTATCCCAGAAAATTCTGCTCATTGCCATCCCGCACGAAGTTGACTGACGTAGGAGTCCGCGTCTTCTTGGGCCCATATCTCTTTTCCCATGCCACGTAGTGAAAGTATCGGGTCAACCTCCTCGGTATTGGCGCCTCCTGTATAATCATGATTATACCAGTCGAGCAACTCGTGATACTTCTTTGGAATGTCCTTCTCATTCGGGGCATTTTTTCCGGTACGAAGATGGTGGTACGGGTCGCCGGGCTTGAACAGGCGACGGCGCCCCTTGGATGTTTCGGTCAGCATTCTGTATCTTCCCGGATTGGGGGGCCTGTTGGCTACGCAGTGGAGGTAGGCATGAATCTGCACTCCTGGTCTTATTGGCTCCGGGCCAGCGATTTTCTCGATTTCTGCCTGACGAACTATTTCCCTGACAGCAAAGTCTCCTCGGTCGGGGTTTTTTATATGAAGCAGTGCTGTTGCTATCCATACCTCATCAGCGACGAGAACTTTTACCATGTTGTCTCTCCTTATCTTTGTATACAAGGTAAATTTGGCACATTATGATTACAATGTCAATTTGGAGAGGGAAGACGATTTCTATTTATTCCCGAGGTAGACACCGGCACAGCCGCGGCCCTTTGCCAACGGAACGAGCCCGAAATTCGCGACAGGCCCTCGGGTATGGAATCTGCGGGTTATATCGAACATGGCGGTAAGGGACGAGGACCGTGCTGGTGTATCCACCCGGAACTGTACAATCGTCTGGCTGAAGGCGGTCAAGGTGAAGCGCGCCGACGCATTGACTGGGAAGCCGCCAAAACCCGAGTGCTGAGCATTCTGATGGAGCGCGCCTGTCGGAGTGAGCCGGGCTTGAGCAATAAAGAGATTCGGCAGGTCACCCGCTTTGACCGCAACCAGGTGCACCGGTTAATGACCGAGTTACAGCAGAAGAACCCTGACCTTAACCTTCCTGGACGAGGCAGACCCGCGCGACATGAGTTCAAAAAATGCTCACGTTAATGCTGACCGGCGTTGCTGTTTAGGTTCGGAATTCCTGAAGCCTGGATTTAGAATCTCTCCAGAATTTCGTAGTAGGTGTTTCTCTGCGCGGGATTGAACCCGGCGCTTCTTATCATGTGTACCAGTTCATCCACGGTCGAGCGGATTTTGTTCTCCGCGCATCCCAGAACGTTTTCATCGTAAAGAGTTCCGCCGAGGTCGCTCGCGCCGTAGTGCATGGACATCGAACCCATTTTCTTTCCCTGGGTGAACCACGAACCCTGAACATGCTTGAAGTTGTCAAGGAATATCCTGCATACCGAGAGAACCCTGAGGTATCTCTCCCCGCCGACCTCGTCCTTTATTCTTTTTTCAAGCAGGGTGTTTTTCGGCTTGAACGTCCAGGGGATAAACGCCAGGAAATTCCCGGTTTCATCCTGGAGTTCCCTTATTCTCAGCAGGTGCTCGATTATGTCCTCGTCCCGCTCAAGGTGGCCGAACATCATGGTCGCGGTTGTCTTAAAGCCCACGAGATGGGCTTCCCTAGTGATTTTCATCCAGGTGTCGGCATCTATCTTGAGGGGGCTTATCGCTCTTCTTGTCCTGTTTGTCAGCACCTCGGCCCCGCCTCCCGGTATTGTTCTCAGTCCCGCGTCCCAGAGGCTTTGCAGCACGTGTCTCGTGTCGAGGTTCTCGTACTTGGCAATGGCGGCTATCTCCGGGGCAGAGAAGGCGTGGAGATGAAGCTCCGGTATTTCCCTTGTGGTCCTTTTTACTATCTCGATATAGTAGTCAAGCTTAAGTTCCGGGTTGTGTCCGCCCTGAAGAAGGACCGTAGTGGCGCCGTTGTGGTAGGAGGCGCGCATTATTTCGATTACCTTGTCGACGCTCAGTGTGTAGGCGTCGTATGCGCCCGGCGGCCTCCAGAATGCGCAGAAAAGGCACTCAGTGTCGCAGACATTCGTGTAGTTTGGGTTTGTATCAGCTACGAAGGTAACTATGTTTTCCGGATTAAACCTTTTTCTTACTATATCGGCCAGGGAACCGAGCTGGAGCAGGTCGGCCTTTTCGAGAAGCAGGGTGGCTTCATCGATCGATATTCTGCTGCCTTTAAAAACCTTGGCGTAAGTATTTTCAAGTGAGCACATAGAGAAAATTAATAAAGCTAATAGCGTGGACAAAGTCAATTCCGCAAGAAATGTTGCTGAAGTCATCTTCGAAACGGGTAGTGTTTACTCCGCTGTGTATTTTAAATCCATTTTTGTTATCCTGTTTGAGAGGGTCCTGCCCAGTGGTATCTGGCAGTCCTCCCTTCCGAGACTGGTACACACCTGGGTTTCGGAACCGAGGGTCGGTATTTGTTTCAGGTGAGTGGTTTGAGAAAATTTCCTAAAAAAAAGTTTTTTCTTCTTTTATTTCTCTTTCTTTGTCTTTCCTGTGGCGGCGTGGGACTCTTTGTCGACCCCGACCGGGGTCTTGAGAGCTTAGACCGGGAGAATGCGTATTATCATTTTGCGCTTTCGGCGCTTTACTTGGAACAAGGGGACCTGAAACGTGCGCTGCAGAGCCTTGAAGAGGCGGAACGGGTCGATCCCAAGTCTTCTGAAATAAAATACCGTCTCGCCCTGATTTACACGGTTCTTAATATGCGCGAGAAGGCCGTTGCCAAGTTCACCCAGTCCATCGTTCTTGATCCGTCAAACTCTCCGGCTTACAGGGATCTTGCCCGCATCTATCTCGCGTCCCCTGACGAAGCCATGAAGAAAAGGGGCAAGAAATTCCTGCTCAAGGCCGTCGAGACCGATCCCGGGGACAAGGAAACCTATCTGCTTCTTTGTGCGACTGAACTGTATTCCGGAGATCTTGAGAAGGCGCAGAAGTACGCCGAAAAGAGCCTTTCGATCAGTCCTAAAGATGTCACAGTCCACTTCTACCTTGGAAGCATCGCCTCCAGAAGAAACGATCTGGACGCCGCAGTAAAGCACTACAAAAGGGCTCTTGAAATTCAACGGACATACTACCCCGCTTTCGCCGGGCTCGTTGAAACCCTTGAGAAAGCGAAAAGAATCGAAGAGGCGATAGAGCAGTACGAGTCGGCGATCAGGAAATTTGCTCCTTATCGCGATGTCTTTATTTCCTACGGGAACATGCTTTACCGCCACCGCAGGTTCGAGGAGGCTATAAAGCAGTACCACAATGCGGAGGCCGCGGACCCGGAGAATCCCGAGATCAGCTTCAGAATAGGTCTTCTGTATCTTGAAAGCGGCAGTTACGAGGAAGCTATCGGAGAACTGAAACAGGTTTTCGAACGTCTGCCTGCACATTTTGGGGCAAAATACTACTCCGCCGTCGCTCACACCAAGCTCGGGCAGTATTCCCAATCAAGGATGCTTCTCGATTCCATACCTCAAAGCTCTGATTTCCACGTAGACGCGGTCGTCCATGGAGCATACATACATGAACTTGAGGGTTCGGCGCAGAAGGCGATCAATATACTGAGAGAGCTTCATGAGAAGGACCCGTACAATCCCAAGGCCGTGAATTCTCTGGGTGAAATCTACGGAAGGCAGGGGAGACAGGAGGATTCGATCTCTTTATACGGCAGGTATCTTGAAAAGCACCCCGATGACGAATCCGTTCTGTATTCGCTTGGCGTTTCGTATTACTACAGCGACCGAATAACGGAAGCGCTTTCGGTAATGGAGGACATAATCAGCAAGAATCCGCAGAGTTTCGATGCGATGAATTTCATTGGGTACACATACGCCGAGCGGGGAGAAAAACTTGATTACGCCGAGGAACTCATTATCAAGGCTCTTGAGCTTGCTCCCGGGCGGGCTTACATAATCGACAGCTTGGGGTGGGTTTACTATCAGAAGGGCGATTTCACCAAAGCCCTTGAGTATCTGCTTCGCGCCTCGGAGATGCCTCCTCCCGACGCGGCCATTCTGGAGCATGTGGGCGATGTGTATGAGAAACTTGGCAAAAGAGAACTCGCGGTGGAGAATTACACAAAAGCCTTTGAACTCCTGGATTCCAAGAAACTGATTACGGTTGAAGACAGGAAAATCCGCGCGAGGCTTCAAGAAAAGCTAAAGGAATTCAAGCGCGATGAGGCATAGCTGGGTTTTTATTCCGTTTGTTTTTCTCTTTTTTTCCTGCGCCGGCAAGCTTCCTCCTTCTATTGCCGAACACCCTGATCTTTCTGCCATATTGGCAAAGGCGAAACGCACTCAGATGGGCTTTACTTCAATAAAAGCCAGGGCTAGGGTGTCGATAAAATCCCCACAGGGGAAAATTGTTTTCGATCAGGTAGCCACCGTCGTCCGCCCGGAGTTTCTGAGAGTTTCGGTTTTCGCTCCTTTCGGCGAGATGCTCGCGAGGGTGGTTTCTGACGGAGAAAGCGTGAGAATGAAGACCAACTGGGAAGAGTTGATCTTTGAGAATCCGGAGGATTTCAGACTTTCTTACCTTTATCCGGGACTCCCGCCCCAGCTCGGAGTTGAGGACATAGTAAACTTTCTGCTGGGAGGATCCCCATTTGCCATTCCCCAGAAAAGCTACTCTGTACGGACTGGGGAGAAAGAAGGGGAGATAGTTTTCGTGTTTTCGGGAAGCACGCCTCTCCAGATCACGGTCGATTTCCCGAGAAACTTCATAACCAGAGTAGAGGGTACGCTTTCTGACGGAGAGAAGGCTAAAATTGAGTTCTCGCTCCTCAAACGGATTGACTCGGACACCTATTTCCCGAGAAACCTGCTTTTTGAGACCGCCGATTACAGTCTCAACGTGAATTATGATGAGAATTTACGGGTAAACTCAAAGACGGATATTTCTTTTTTCCGGTCCGCAGAGGAACCCTGATTTGTCGCAGAAACCGCTTGTAAGAAACTTCGTAATAAGGAACCGTTTGGGTCTTCACGCTAGGGCGGCCGCGGTTCTGGTCGCCCTGACCAGCAGATTCAGTTCCAGTATAATGATAAGGAAAGACGGTTTCGAGATAGACGGAAAAAGCATACTGGGCGTTTTGTCCCTTGCGGCCATTTGTGGCACTGAAGTTGCCGTTACGATAGAGGGGGAAGACTCGGAGCTTGCAATGGAGGAAGTCTCCCATCTGATTGAAAGCGGCTTCGGAGAAGGAATCGATCCGGAAAACTGAGTTTGGGATATTCTGCAAACGGGATAAACTGAATCGGCTTTTAAGGGAAAACACTGTTACGGCCATGAAGATTATAAGGATAAATTCGAAAAATCTGGAAAGAAGGTCGAGAGAAATAGAGAAGTCGGCCTCACATTTCGATCCGGAGCTTGTTTCGCAGACAGAAAAGATTGTAGAGGACGTCAGAGAGCAGGGAGACTCGGCGCTTTTTCGCTACGCGAAGAAATTTGATGGACCTTACGTAACTGCGAAAAACGTAAAGGTCACCGATCGCGAATTTGAAGAGGCTAAAGCAGCCGTCGCACCGGATATTGCGAGGGACCTTAAGAAGGCTGCTTCACGGATTCGCTCCTACCAGAAAAAGAAGCTTCCAAAAGCTGGAGCCTACAAGGATGCGCTCGGAAACGAACTTGGTTGGCTGATAAGACCAATTGAGAAGGTGGGAGTGTATGTTCCGGGAGGCAAGGCTTCGTACCCTTCAACCGTGCTCATGACCGCTATACCGGCGCGGGTTGCCGGGGCAATCGAGATAAGCGTTGTCACTCCATGTTCCGGGAAACGGGTGAATCCCGAGATTCTTCTGGCGTGCGAAATTGCCGGGGTGAGCAACGTCTACAAAATAGGCGGGGCCCACGCCATAGCGGCAATGGCCTTTGGAACCAGGAGCATACCGAAAGTGGACAAGGTAGTAGGTCCGGGGAACATCTATGTTACGATAGCCAAGAAACTGGTTTATGGTTTCTGCGACATTGACATGCTGGCAGGGCCGACCGAGGTTCTGATTATAGCCGACGGTTCGTGTCCGCCGGGATGGGTTGCCGCAGACCTGCTTGCTCAGGCCGAGCATGACGAAATGTCAATCCCGATTCTCGCGACCACCAGCTATGATTACGCCAAAGAAGTGAAAAAGGAAGTGCTCTCGCAGCTAAGGGGGCTTGACAGAGAAGAAATCGCGGGCGCCGCGGTCTCAAACAACGGAAGAATCTACGTAACCGAGAACATGGAGCAGGCAGTGGCACTTTCAAACGCGGTTGCTCCTGAGCACCTTGAGCTCTGCGTGCGTTCCCCCAAATCTCTTCTAAAAGGCATAAAACACGCGGGAGCAATATTTCTGGGATCTCTCTCGACCGAGCCTTTCGGCGATTACGTCTCGGGTCCGAGTCACGTTCTTCCAACGGGAGGAGCGGCTAGGTTTTCTTCTCCTCTTAGCGTTTATGATTTCCTGAGGATGCCGAGCACCATATCAATGTCGAAAAAAGGCTTTTCGTCTCTCGGCGCGACCGTTATGAATCTTGCCCACGCCGAGGGGCTTTCGGGTCACGCGTTTTCGGTAAAGAGACGGATTGAGGATTCCTGAGTGATGTTCACGCTACTGTTTAGAACGGGAGACTCCGGTGTCTGACATAGATTCAATTAAAAGCAGGATCTCTAAGAGCGTAAGGTCAATCTCCGCTTACTCGGTGCCGAGGATTGATTGCTCGGTGAAGCTTGATGGAAACGAAAGTCCTTACGATCTTGAGGGAGAAGAGAAGCTTGCGCTTTCCGAACGGCTGGCAAAGCTTCCAGTAAATCGTTATCCGGACCCCGAGGCTCTGGAGGTAAGAACTTCTCTCTCCCGCGCCGTAGGCTTCCCCATGGATGGCATATTGCTTGGCAACGGCTCAGACGAGATCATACAGATGATCGTCGAGGTGCTTGGGGGGAAAAGCGGCCACGTGCTCGTGCCGTCCCCGACTTTCTCAATGTACAGGATCACATCGCTTATTCTTGGAAGACAGGTGACGGAGGTTGAGCTCGATGAGAATTTTGACATAGATCTCGAACAGATCTTGGAGGCGATTCGCGCGCAGGACCCTGACATCGTTTTTCTCGCGACTCCGAACAATCCCACCGGGAACTCTTTTTCGGAAGAAAAAGTACTCGAGATCTTGGAGGCAAGCGGGGGTGCGGTGGTTGTTGACGAGGCCTACTGCGATTTTTCGAAAAAAAGCTATATTCCCCATATAGATAAATATGAAAACCTGCTGGTACTGAGGACAATGTCCAAGATAGGGTTTGCGGGGGCAAGACTTGGAATATTCTTTGCACGACCGCAGATTGCCGACGAAGTGAACAAGGCGCGTCTTCCCTATAACATAAATTCTTTTAGTCAGGATGTAATGTCTTTTGCTCTTGAAAACCCCGAGGTTGTTGAACGGAAGATAAGCCTTATATTGAGCGAGAGAGAAAGAGTTCGCGCGTCGCTTGAGCGAATTGAAGGGATTCATGTTTATCCAACGGACGCGAATTTCTTCCTGGTACGGGTTTCGGACGCGGATTTTCTTTTCGAAGAACTGGTCAAAAACGATATTCTGATCCGTCGCTTCAAGGGAGAGGGACGCCTTGCAAACTGCCTCAGGATCACGGTTGGAACTAGAGAGGAAAACAATCAGCTCATCCAAGCCCTAGTCAGCATATTTTCTTCCTAAGTAGCTTTTCACTACGAAAAGAATTGTCGCCGCAAGGGCTATCCACGCGAAGATGTCTCCTACCCTCGAGTAGAGAGTTTCAAGCGAATCGATTAAAACCACCTCTCCCTTTAGATTTTCCGTAGTGAATATCCCCGTGCGGGCCTCGATCTTTCCGGTAGGGGATACGATCGCGCTTACGCCGCTGTTTGTTGATCTTACTAGGTAACGGCGCGTTTCAACTGCCCTTGGAATTGAGAGGAGCAGATGCTGGTAGGGAGCGATACTCCTTCCGAACCACGCGTCGTTTGTGAGGTTAACGAGCAGGTTGGCTCCCCTTTTCACGTAGTCACTCGAAATCTTCGCCACTATGTCCTCATAACATATAAGGGGTCCTATTCTCATGTTCTTTTCCGGAACCTCAAGCACTCTGAGGCCTTCTCCCGGGGTGAGATCTCCCATCATGGGGAAGACCCTTTTGAGGAACTTAAGCTCCTCGTTTATCAAGGGGAAATATTCGCCCAGAAGAAAAAGCCGGGTCTTGCTGTAGTGGCTGAGGATATTGCTTTGCGGGTCGACTAGGAAGGCCGTGTTGTATTTTTTGTGGTCCTCTTCATCCCAGCCGTCCTCAAGCAGGATGGGGTCCTGGGTAAAGGAAAGTCCTCCGATGAGAAAGTGCGCTGGGTGCCCTGCCGGCACTATGTCTGTTTGGTCTTCAATTCTGTATGACGGTTTGTCTTTGGGAAACCAGTACTGAACCGACGTCTCCGGCCAGATCACGAGGTCTGCCTCCAGGAGTCTTTGCGACATCTCCCTGTGTTTTTCCGTTATGACCGGTTCATTGTCGAGGTTTTTTTCCGCGTAATCAAAATTGGCCTGAACCATCCCGATTTTCACCCGGGGCTCTGTCTTAAGGAAAGCCTCAATTTCGTTTATCCTGAAAGATCCGTAGCCGAGCACGATTGCGATTATGGCAATCGAGATCGCAGGTGCGGTAAGCACAGGTTTTTTTCTCCGTCGCAAGTCGTCAACGAGATAGAAAACCGATACGTTTGCAAAAAACATCAGAAACCCCAGGAAGTTCACCCCGAGCGTGTCAACTACTTGTATTACCTTCGGGTAGTAGCCTTGGGAGACTCCTATTCCGTAGGGAAAGAGAACCGGGAAGAAAAACTCTGCGACCACCCAGGCAAAAGAAATCATGAGCGCGTTTGCGACACTTTTTCTCCGGCAGAGTCCGAATCTCGATATATACCAAGTGAAAATTCCGAACTGAAGCGATGAGTACACACAGAACAGAAACACGGCTGCCATGCTTGGGAGCAAGGGGATTTCACCGAACCTGTTGAGAGTCCCGACGAGCCAGTAAAGCGAGACGAGATTCATGGATGTCCCGGATATCATGCCCAGTCGAAGTGACTGCGAAGCGCTTTTCCCCTGAAGCGCCAGAAGCATTGGGGCAAAGCATACCCAGCCCAGTACGCCGAGAGTGCTTGAAAAAAGGGATGCGGAAAAAAGCACCCCGGATCCTGCGGCCAAGATTTCGTTTCCGGTCGGTCTGGTTATCCGGATCGTTTTCATGCGTAGGAGCGAAACTGCGGGTTCAAAACGCTTCCTTGTGTCTGCGTAGGGATATGTATTTGAGCGCTCCGATAAGGATCAGTGCAAGTGCCATTACCTGCGCTACTGAAAGGCCGGATATCGGGCTTTCAGTGGTGTTTCTTATGAACTCGACAAAGAACCTTTCAAGACCCGCGAGTCCCAGATATATGCTGGCGAGCCAGCCGACAGGCTTGTCCTTCTTCCTTATCTTCCACAGCACTAAGAACACAAGAGACATTATGATCGTTTCATAAATCTGAGTCGGATGAACCGCCTCAAGTGTCGGGGGGGAACCCTTTGGAAACGGCATCGCCCAAGGGAGTGTGGAGGCGACCCCGTAATCGTCTCCAACTAGAAGACAGCCGACCCTTCCAGTCGCGTAAGCTATTGCGAGAGCCGGGGCGGTGGCGTCAAGAACTTTCCAGAAACTTTCTTTATGCTTTTTTGTTAGTACGAAAAAGGCGAAGAGAGCCAGAAAAAATCCTCCGTAGAAGGTAAGTCCTCCCCTTAGAAGAAGATAGTGCATGGGGTAGGAGATAAGGTCGCTTAGGGGAACGTTCTCGACCAGGAAGAGAAGCTTGGCCCCGAGTATGCCTCCCACAAGGCAGGCAAGAAAACCCTGTTCGTGAAGTCGCCTGGACATCCCTTTTCTTTCAAATTCCATCCCGGAAACCCAGAAAGCGACAAGAAAAGAGACAGCGACCATCGCCCCGAAGGATGTAATATGAAAATCACCTATTCTGAGAAGTTCAGGGAACATTTATTTCTTTTCTTCTCCGGATTCAAGTTCTTTTTCCGCTTCGGAGTTTGACCTTACGAGAAGAAATATGGACAGAAAAAGTGCTATGCAGAGGATTATCTGAATCAGCAGGTTGGTTTTCATTTCCATGTTAAGGGACTTCCTCTTGGACACCCTCCTTAAAGTGCGTACTTGCTTAGTAAATACGAACGGGATGCTGCCGTGATTGCATTTTGGCTGGGCGATGGGAATTTTAACCAACAGTTAAGGAAAATAAAAGTGTCGTTGCGTGCTTGAATAACCCCCGCAAGCCGGTAAATTAGTCGGCTATTATGCTTCAGTCACCGGTACTGGTTTTGAACAGGTTTTTCGTCCCTGTCTCGGTAACGAGCTTGAAAAGGGCCTTTATCCTTCTTTACGGTGGTGCCGCAAAGGCTGTAAACAGAGAGTATGAGACCTTTGACTTCGATTCGTGGAAGGATATCCGTTCGGTTGACGCCGAAGACTGCGTAAGGACCGTTACTAGCGTTATAAAAGCTCCACGGGTGATAATTCTCGTTAGATATGAGGGGTATCACAGAAAGCAGCCTAAGTTCAACAGGATAAACATTTTCAGGAGGGACGCGGACACATGCCAGTACTGCGCGAAGGCTTTTCGGAAAAGGGATCTTACCCTTGACCATGTGATTCCGCGGTCAATGGGTGGAAGAAGTACCTGGGACAACATAGTGTGCTGTTGTGTTAAGTGCAACAGGAAGAAGGGAGGAAGGACTCCCGAGCAGGCGAACATGAGACTGCTCACCAAACCTGTGAAGCCCGCTGCCAGTATTTTTTCCAACCTCCATTTTAAAACCGTGAAATATGAAGAGTGGGAACCTTTTCTGAACTTTGTGGATGTGTCTTACTGGAACGTCGAACTGACTGACTGAAGTTTTGTCTCAGGAAATGTCTTTGCCGCGAGATTATTGTCCGTTCGCGGCCTCGGGATCTGGAAAGAAAAAAAGATGAGATCAGCGCTTGCGGTTTTCTTTACGCTCTTGTTTATTCCCTGCTTGGCGACCGCGCAGATACAACTTCCCCCGGTTGCTTCTCCGATAAAAAAAATACCGATCGCCGTCGCGGTGCTTAAGGCCAAGGGGGATTTAAGCGTATACGGAAAGAATTTCACTGATGTCCTGAAGAACGATCTTACCAACGCAGCCCTTTTTGATGTCCGCCAGGTGAACATACTGTTTTCATCCTCTTTTGAGGATATAGATTTCGAATATTTAGATGCTCAGAAAACTAGGTATCTGGTGAGCGGAAATTTTGATGTTTCGCCTCGGGAGGTCTCTTACGATCTCATAGTCTATGATGTGCCTAGCAGGCAGGAGCGCATGAGAAGGAGATACGTGGCGTCTCCGCGCCACATAAGGAATGTTGTGCACAAGTTTGCGGGTGAGCTTATGAGGGAGCTTACCGGCCTCGACGGCTTTTTTGACTCCGAGATAGTGTTTGTCAGAAGGGACGGTCATGGAAGTGATCTCTTTATCATGGATTACGACGGGCACAACGCAAAAAGGCTTACCAATCACGGATCTTCGGTTCTCTCTCCTGACTGTTCTCCTGACGGAAGCCAAGTGGTCTTCACTTCCGACAGAAGCTGGGACCATGACGTCTACTTGCTGAATTTCAAGGCCACCCGCCTCCCCGCTGAGGGCAAGAGAATAACCCGGGGCATTCACCTCGACAATTCTCCGAGCTGGTCTCCAGACGGCAGCCGTGTGGCGTTTAGCCGTAACGGGGACATATACATAGCCTCGTCCTCAGGGGAAATACTTAAGCGACTTACCAAGTCTCCTGCCATAGATATCTCCCCGACTTGGTCTCCCGACAGCAGAAAAATTGCCTTTGTGTCGGATCGGGCGGGGGCGCCAAACATATACGTGATAAGTTCCGAGGGGGGTCGAGCGGTAAGAATTACCTCGGAGGGTTACAATACCGACCCGGTCTGGTCTCCAAGCCCCTTAGTTAACCGCATAGCGTTTGTGAAAGTGAAAAAATCTGAGGCCGACATCTACTCCGTAGGACCTGACGGCCGGGGCCAGCAGAGGCTTACCTCTTCGGGAAGAAACGAGCATCCCTCGTGGTCTCCCGATGGTCACTACATCACTTTTTCTTCAAAGAGGCTGGGGAAAAGGCAGATATATATCATGTACTTAAACGGTGAGAACAAGCTTCCGCTTTCCCGGGGCAAAAATGATTCGTTCTCCACTTGGTGCGTGAAGTAGCGAATGGGGAGGCTTTGCTCTTGAGACTTTTTATCGCGGCCTTTCTTCCCGAGGAAACAAAAGATGTGCTTTTTCGCTACGTCCAGTCGCTTAGGAGCTTTCTTCGAGGAGTAAGGTGGGAACCGAGGGAGAAACTTCACGTCACGCTCAGGTTTCTTGGAGATGTTGATGAATCGTGCCTTGAGGATCTATCAGCCGATGTAGGTTCCGCAGTTTGCGGTTCGGGGAGTGTTGAGCCTGGATTTGACGATTTTTGCCTGTTTCCAGGCTCGAGAAATCCTAGAGTGTTGGCCTTGGGTCTTGTGAAAAACGAGCAGTTCCAGTCTCTTTTTGACAAAGTGCAGAGTGCGGTCCTGCAGAACGGGTTTGAGATGGAAAAGAGAAAATTCATCCCGCACGTGACTCTGGGCAGGATCAGAGGGGATTTCGAGGGAATCAGGGGGATTCCTCAACCGAACAAAACGGAGTTCTCCATTACAAGAGTCGGGCTTGTTCAAAGTGAGCTTGGACCCCGGGGGTCCCGCTACACCAGCATCAGGACATGGAATCTTCAGAGCGGCATTTGACAAAAGAATTTTCTAACAGGCAAAATAGTGCTTCCATAAAGTGCGGAGGATCTTATGCACGCTGTTATAAAGACCGGTGGAAAACAGTATATAGTCAAGCCGGGTGACGTTATTGATATAGAAAAAATCTCCGGCGAACCCGGCGAAGAAGTGAACTTTGAAGAAGTTCTGCTTGTGTCCGCTGACGGAGAGGATGTTAAGGTGGGTAGCCCTGTTGTTGAAAGTGCCAGGGTTGAGGGTAGAATAGTAAAGCAGAAAAAGGGCGAGAAGATAGTAGTCTTCAAGTTCAAAAGAAGGAAAGGGTACAGGAAAAAGGCGGGCCATCGCCAGAACCTGACCAGCGTCGAGATTACGAGCATAAGCGCCTGATTCGCGGAGGCAAGTAAGCATGTCAACCAAAAAAGGTGGCGGAAGTTCCAAAAACGGAAGGGATTCAATAGGCAGAAGGCTTGGCGTAAAAAAATTCGGAGGCCAGCCGGTTGTCAAGGGGAACATAATAGTAAGGCAGCGTGGTACCAGCATTAAGCCTGGTCTGAACGTGGGGCTTGGAAAGGATTACACGATATTCGCAATGTCTGACGGGGTTGTGAAATTTCAGAAATCCGGGAAGGGCAGAACAAAGGTTTCCGTAGTTCCTGCCTGAGCGGTTCCCCATAAA
>VXTZ01000015.1:31616-38127 GCA_009837205.1 Candidatus Dadabacteria bacterium
TTGAGTGCTTTGAAAAACCGGTAAAAATCTTTCAATCTAGTTCCATTCTTTCCCGTATTTATTTTCTGTCTCCTGCTCTCGTTTCTGGCGGTTTTTGCGTTCCAGTATTTTTATTTCCCGGAGAGGTACGCCGACCTCATAGTTGAGGAGATGGAAGAAGTGTTCAGCGAGGAAGTTTTTTTCGCCGACCGCGCAAGAAGCATTCTTGATACGAGAAACGATGTCGGGTACGTAAGGCTGCTTGATCATAACGGGGTGCTTGAAAAGAGTTTCGGTTTTCAGGATGACAAGGGTTTTGAGAAACTCACCCTCAAGGGGCCTGAGGGAAAGACTGTCCTTTTGGGTCTGAGAAGTTCTGTTGGGAAAAACTTCAACCTTGACGCTTTGCTCTGGAGCCTCATTTTCGCTTCCCTGATGGCAGTTGTTCTTACTTCCCTGATACGTTTTATAAGTGATCGGGCATTCCGGTTCATGGGGGAATTCTCTGAAGCTGTAGGTTCTGTTGCCAGCGGAGATTACTCGGTCCGCCTGGATGGACGGTCTTCGCTTATTGCGGGGGCAGGGGTTCAGTGGCTTTGCCGTGAATTCAACGAAATGGCCTCTTCGCTTGAAGGCGGGTCGGCCGACCGGGACGACACCGAGGATTTGGAAGATGCGGACTTTGACCGTTCGGATGAACTGCCGACGGATTTCCGGCCGAAGATAGTCTTAAGCCCGGAGCAATCTTCTGATGTTTCTTCGTTTCAAGCTCCCCAAGATTCGTTTGATGAGGGACTGGTGGAAATCGTGCATGTTGAAGAAGTTGAAGAAGAGGATGCCGAACCTGAACAAGAGGCTCCCTCCGCCGTTACCGAGATTGCGGATTCCGAGGGAAAGAAGGCAGATATCAGCATACTCGTCGTGAAGATCGCGGATTTTGAAACCCTGATTGAAGATGTTTCGCCATCCAGCGTCAACTCTCTTACGGCCGATTACAGAAAGTCCGTTTCAACTACTATAAGCTCCTTCGGAGGAACCGTGGAAGCCATACTTCGCGATGAGGTGGTGGCTTTTTTCACCAGCCCCGGTCCCGGACCCGCTGCAAAGCTCAATTGCGTATGCTGCGCGGTTGAGATGATGCAGCTTTTCGCCGGGGTCGTCGATGGTCAGAAAGTCTCTACCCGGTCGGATATAAAGCTTAAGATGGGCATTTCCTCGGCTGATTTGCCTGTGTCAGATGAATCGGACGTTTTTGCGCTTGCGAAACCCTTCGTGGACGAGGCCAAATCTCTTTGCGATGGAGCGAGGGCTTGGAGTGTATTTGTTACGACCGGTTTCCGCGAGGGCGTAAGCGATTATCTCGAAGTGAGACGTGAAAAGGTCGATGGGAACCTCTGTTACGCCGTTACCGGGGTTGAGGAAGAAGCATTGCAGCGGACCGGAAGATAGAGCTCTTTCTTTACTTTGCTCCGCTCTTTCAATTCAGTTTTCTACCATTCCTGTTATATTTTCTCATCCGGGTTGGAAACCGGCTTCTTAGCCAATAACGGTTCACCGTACTGTATGCCTGGGACTTTTGTTAGATGAAAGGATACGAGGTTAGAAGAGAATTTATCGAGTATTTCTCCGAGAGGGGACACGAACCGGTGCGCAGTTCCGTTCTTATACCGGAGAACGATCCTACTCTCCTTTTTACCAACGCCGGGATGGTTCAGTTCAAAAATGTTTTCACTGGGAATGAGACCAGAGATTTCAAAAGAGCGGTTTCTTCCCAGAAGTGTCTCAGAGCCGGGGGAAAGCACAACGATCTTGACAACGTCGGGTATACGGCGAGACATCATACCTTTTTTGAAATGCTTGGGAATTTTTCCTTTGGCGACTATTTCAAGGAAGGAGCCATCAATTATGGATGGGATCTTATTACCAATGTTTACGGGCTTCCCAAGGAAAAACTCTGGGTCACCGTCTATAAAGACGACGACGAGGCTTTTGAGATCTGGAACAAAGATATCGGTGTTGCCAAGAAAAGGATCGTGAGGATGGGGGAGAAAGACAATTTCTGGTCAATGGGGGATACGGGTCCGTGCGGTCCGTGTTCCGAGATACTGATAGATCAGGGGGAAGCGCTTGGCTGCGGGAAAGCGGGGTGCGCCGTCGGATGCGAGTGCGATCGTTACCTTGAGCTCTGGAATCTTGTGTTCATGCAATTTGAGAGAAATCAAGAGGGAGAGATGACACCTCTTCCTCGTCCCAGCATCGACACGGGGCTTGGGCTTGAAAGACTTACAGCGGTTCTTCAGGGAGTGCGGAGCAACTATGAGACCGACCTTTTAAGAGGGATAATAAGCAAGATAGAGGAGCTTTCCGGAAGAGATTATTCCACCGACCGCTCTACCGAGGTTGCGATGAGGGTTGTAGCGGATCATTCAAGAGCGCTTGCTTTTCTCATCTCGGACGGAGTATTCCCGTCAAATGAAGGTAGGGGATACGTTCTTAGGAGGATACTCAGGAGAGCCGTCCGCCACTCCAAGTTTCTGGGAATAGACGGACCCTTTATCTACAGGGTCCTGCCCGCGGTTGAGGGGATCATGGCGGATGCCTATCCTGAGATCAGGGAAAAGGGGGATTTTGTATCCCAGGTTGTAAAAAGCGAGGAGGAGAGATTCCTCGAGACGGTGGACAGAGGACTTGAACTTCTTAATCAGGAAATCGCAAAACTTGGGAGAAAGAAGAAGCTCTCAGGCAAGGTGGTTTTCAGTCTCTACGATACATACGGGTTCCCGGTCGACCTAACTGAAGACATAACTAGAACCGAGGGTATAGATATTGATCTCCCGGGCTTTGAGAAGGAAATGGAGAGACAGAGAACCAAGTCAAGAAAAGCCCGTGGCGGCGGAGAAACCGACCTTACATCTGTTCTGCTTGAGCTCGCCGGAGAGATGACAACAGAATTTGTTGGCTACAAGACCCTCTCTTCCGAAGGCGCGGTTACTGGAATAATAAGCCAGGGAGAGATTTCTGACACAGCTTGGGAGGGTCAGGAAGCCCAGATAATTACCGATATTACTCCTTTTTACGGGGAATCGGGCGGACAGACCGGGGACAGGGGCGAAATTGCCGGACCGGGATTCCATGCGAAAGTCCTCGATACGAAAAAGCTCACCCCCACGTTTTTCATTCACAATGTTGTTATCGAGAAGGGAAACGCGCAGGTCGGCGACCAGGTGCACATGAAGGTTGACCCCGTGTTCAGACAGGGGGTTATGGCTCACCATACCTCAACGCATGTGCTTCACGCCGTTTTAAAGGAAGTCCTCGGCAATCACGTCAACCAGGCAGGATCGTTCGTCGGGCCCGACAGGCTCAGGTTTGATTTCAGCCACTATTCCTCGATCGAGAAACAGCAGCTCGATTCCATAGAACAGATCATCAACGAGAGAATAAGGCGTGACGACGAGGTCGTGACGAAAGAAGACGTTTCGTACGACGAAGCCATAAAGGACGGGGCCACCGCCATATTCGAAGAGAAATACGGCGACAGGGTAAGAGTGGTAATGATAGGGGACTACAGCAAAGAGCTTTGCGGCGGTACCCATGTCAGGGCCTCGGGTGAGATAGGCATGGTGAAGATAGTGTCTGAGAGCGCGTCTTCTGCGGGAGTAAGGAGGATCGAGGCTGTAAGCGGTCAGGCGGCATGGAATTACATGAAAGGGCAGGAAGATATCCTGAACGAATTCTCCACCACCCTTAACGCCCCCCGCTCCGAACTTCTTTCTAGGCTTGCCGGAGTGATTGATGAAAATGCCCGGCTCCAGGCGGAAATCGAATCTTCCAAGGCGAAGACTCTTGTAGAAACGGCCGCCGAGCTGATTGACAAAGTTGAGGATGTGGAAGGAGTCAACCTCCTTCGGGTCAAAGTTTCTGTTTCGAAACCTGCAGAACTGCGTTCTCTTTGGGATTACCTGAAGGGGAAAATGAATAACGGCATCGCTGTGCTTGTTGCTGAGAATGGAGGCCGGGTTTTTATTCTTGTGGGTATTACCAAGGATCTTGTCGGCAGTTATCACGCTGGAAAAATCGTAAAGGAGCTTGCCGGGATTGTCGGCGGAAAAGGGGGCGGGGGTGCCGAGATGGCGCAGGCAGGCGGAAATATGCCCGGTAACATACCGAAGATGCTGAATCACCTAGGAGAACTCATATGAAAAAGAGTATCGATTTCTTTTTAAGTGTTGTGCCGAGAAAAAACAATAGAACAAAGCTCATGGCAGGCAGCTTGGGAGTTCTTCTGTTCGTTCTCTTGGTAAGTCCAAATGCTGGTTTCTCGGGTGTTATGCCCGATGATCTCACGCAGAGCGAAACCGATGGTGATCCCGCACAGAGCGAGACCGGACCTGCGCGCTTCGACAGTTACGCGGGGGTCTTTGCTGGCTCCGCTTTTATGAGAAACCGGATATTGGATATTGATGGCTTCGCTGACTGGGGCAATCCCGGTTCGGTTTCCAAATATGACGATACGGGCTTTGTCGGCGGCGTTATCGTAGGGAGAAAGTTCGATGTTGGTGGCTTGACCCTGAGAATGGAACTTGACGGCACGTTGACCAACGTGTCGGCATCAACCAATAAGCTTGATCCTGAAGGTTTGGATGAAACTGCCGAATCGGAATTTTCGTGGATCGTTTCTGCGCGCGGGGGGGTTGAACAAGCGGTTGGTTGTGTAACAGTCTTTGTGACCACCGGACTGGCTTTTGCCGGCATCAGCAACTCGGTAACCGATATTGATTCCAGTGATTCGGGCTCCATGGTGGATCCCGACGATTCTTTCGGTAAGGATTCAACGGAAGTGGGCTGGGTGGTTGGAGCTGGTGCGGAAGCCGCGTTGTCCGACGCCTAGGCTTTGAGGTTCGAAGGCTTGTATATGGATTTCGGAGAGAGCACTCATCTAGTTAATCGCTCCGCAAATAACCGCTGCTGTGGACCCGAGACTCCCAGAAGGGCTGCATCCTACGAAGTTGAGAACAGACTTTCCACTGCCCGCTTGGCAATAATTCGCCGGTTCTGAGTTCAACAAAGCCATCAGATTGTCTTGTGAGTTCCAAGTAACCTTCGAAGAGTTGCTCTTTGTGATGTTCAAGCTATCCGGGCAAAGGAAGTTCATTCCTGCCGAGAGAATTAATAGAAGGGGATGAATGTGTTGTATTTAAAGGCCCTAGAAAAGGTGGTTGTAAGAGTGGAACTTGGGTTTTTCTCTGAAGCGGAATCGAGGGTCCCCTATGAATTCACGGTGACTGGCCCTATGTCTTCACTTTTACATGAAGTCACCGCTATGTCCCACAAACCATAAAGGACCTCGATCCGCTAGATTTTTTCCGCTTCGCTTTGAGAAAACGGAAATCAGAACGCATATTTCATTACCAGACTGACTCCGAACGCGCTCAAGTCGTCAGTCTCAATTGTATACTCAACTGTGTTTGTTCCCCGGCCATTATTGGGGGCGTGACCGCGCAACTGGTCCCATACATCTCCGCCACTGAACTTGGCGTACTGGACCCAGCGTCCCTTGACTCCGATTGAAGCACTATCGGTCAGCATATAATCCACTCCGACCACCGCCTGGTAACCGACCACCGTATCTTCGAGAGTATGGCTCGCCGTGCTCGTGACGCCGGCGATTCTTCGATGCAGAGCTTGGCGATCCTCTTCTTCGTTTCCGGAACCCAGGTACTCCGCATCGTCCGCGGTTGTAATCACATCCGGGTTTATATTACGGGCCCAAACAGCGTCAAATTCGACTTCAGCCATTCCGAAACCCACCCCACCTCCGATGTAAGGACGGAGTTGCCCGGAGACCGGAAGGTCGTAGTAAACGTTTACAAACAGACTGTTTATATTTACCGCTCCTATGCGCTCATCAGAACGGACAAGCTCTTGATCTGCTTTATCCGCAATATCCTGACCTCCTCCAACAACCGAGGATGTCGTATCGTATTGTGCGCCGAAGTTAAAATACTCGGCTTCAATTCTCGCGCCAAAATCTGTGCTGACGCCTAAAGCGACGCCAGCGATTATTCCCGTTGCACCGTCAAAGCTGTTATTCCACACTGATGTCTCCCAAGAACATACACCAGGGTCGAAATGGTTATCACCCTCTGGATTTAAGTGTTGATCGCACAACGTGCCGAAATCAGTATCACTAGCGTCGGTATCCAAAGAATTCCCGATACCGAGTCCCAACTCAGTACTTATATACAGCTGCTGGGCGTTTGATGAAAAAGGAATCAGTATGAGGAGAAGTAAAAAAGAGGTAAGGGTTATGAATCTGCTCATTCATACCTCCTATTAGATTTGCTATGTAGGAATAAAAAGCCACACACCCTATTAAAGAACATATTATAATTCGGGCCCTAATTCAATTAAAATTTGCAATTGTAATTGAAAAACAAAAAGTTTATAAATAGTTAGGGATTTCAGTATGTTACGAGCAAGAATCTTTTCGGGCTTCTGTTTGTCCCGAGAATTCTATACGTGAAAATGC
>VXTZ01000016.1 GCA_009837205.1 Candidatus Dadabacteria bacterium
AGAATCCTCCGGGCGCCGGGGGGGAACGTGATAAAGGTTGTCTGGGGAGGGACCTGGGATCCGATTCTGGCGCAGGACAAAGACGGATTTCTGGTCGAGAGGATGGAAGCGGCCCTTGACGGGGATTACCAGAGGTACACCATCTCTCCTGGGGAGTATATAAGGGAGCATTTTTTCGGCACCCGCCCTGAAATCCAGAAGATGGTCGAGAACCACACAGACGAGGAACTTGAGAAGCTCGCAAGGGGAGGCCACGACTCAGAGAAGGTCTACGCCGCCTACAAGGCCGCCGTTGAGAACACCGGTTCTCCCACGGTGATTCTCGCAAAGACCATAAAGGGTTACGGCCTCGGGGAAGCGGGGGAGGGCAAGAACATAACCCACCAGCAGAAAAAACTTAACGAAGAGGAACTCAAGCGCTTCAGGACCCGCTTTTACATACCGATTACGGATCAGGAAATAAGAAGAGCTCCCTTCTACAGGCCCGCTCCCGACAGCCCGGAGATGAAGTATCTGCGCGAGAGAAGGGATGCCCTCGGCGGAACCATCCCGAAACGGACCGTACGGGCAAAGCCGCTTCGGAAGATCCCGGAGCGAGTGTTCGAGGAGTTTAAAAAGGCTTCCGGATCCAAGAGAAAAGTGGCTACTACCATGGTGATAGTCCACATGCTCTCAAGACTCATGCGGGACAGGGATATAGGAGATCTGATAGTCCCCATAGTCCCGGACGAGGCGAGAACTTTCGGGATGGAGTCGCTTTTCCGCCAGGTGGGCATCTATTCAAGCGTTGGACAGCTCTACGAACCCGTTGACGCTGACACCCTTCTTTACTACAAGGAGGCAAAGGACGGACAGATTCTCGAAGAGGGCATAACCGAGGCGGGCAGCATGTCTTCCTTCATAGCGGCCGGCACGGCCTACTCGACACACGGCATAAACACCATCCCTTTTTTCATTTACTACTCGATGTTCGGCTTTCAGAGGATAGGAGACCTCATCTGGGCCGCCGCCGACATGAAATGCAGGGGTTTCATGGTGGGAGGCACGGCGGGGCGGACCACCCTTGCGGGCGAAGGTCTTCAGCACCAGGACGGAAACAGCCATCATTTCGCCTACGCCTATCCGAACCTAAAGGCCTACGACCCTGCTTTTTCCTACGAGATAGCCGTGATAGTCAGGGACGGGATAAAGAGGATGTACCAGGACGGGGAGGAGATATTCTACTACATAACGGTGATGAACGAGCGCTACGTGCAGCCCGCCATGCCTGAGGGGGTCGAGGAAGGTATAATAAAAGGGATGTACAGGTTTGCGTCTTCTTTGCTCAAGGACTCGGGGAAGAAGGTACATCTTTTCGGAAGCGGCGCCATCATGAACGAGGTTCTCTGGGCGAGGGAGGTTCTTGAGAGCGGCTACGGCGTCCCGACTGACGTCTGGAGCATCACGAGCTACAAGGAGCTTTACCAGGACGCGAAGGAGGCGGAAAGATGGAACCGCCTAAATCCCGGAGAGAAGAGAAGAAAAAGCTACATTTCAGAGTGCATGGAAGGGGAAGACGGGGTATTTGTTGCCGCGACCGACTATCTTAAGAGTCTTCCCGATTCGATTTCCGCCTATTTTCCCAAGCCTCTTGTGTCTCTCGGCACCGACGGGTTCGGGAGAAGCGACACCCGGGAGGCGCTCCGCGACTTCTTCGAGGTCGACTACCGCCACATCGCGATCGCGGCGCTCCATGAGCTTGCGAGGGAAGGCAGGATTGATGAAGAGACCGTCAGCGAGGCGATAAGCGAATTTGGAATCGACCGGGGGAAGCCCAACCCCGCGGTCACGTGACGAGGAAAGTAAGTTGATAGAATTCAGGCTTCCCGAACTTGGAGAAGGAATTGAATCCGGACAGGTGATAGAGGTTTTCGTTTCGCCCGGAGACAGGGTCGCACTCGAGCAGCCCCTGCTCGAGGTGGAAACGGACAAGGCCGCCGTTGAGATTCCTTCCCCGGCCGACGGAACAATTGTCGACGTGTGCGTAAGCGCCGGGGATACGGTCGAGATAAGCCAGGTGCTAGTGAGAATGAACGGGGACGACGAGGGCGGAGAACCCCCAGAGGATGCTCCTGCGGCCGAAGAAGAGGAAAAACCCGCGGCGACGCAAGCGCCCCTCCCTGAAAAAGAACCCGAGGAAGAGAAAAAACAGACCACACCACCCGAAAGCGCGCCCGCGGACAATATCGCCCCGTCGGGACCCCTCGCCGTGGCGGCGGCACCTTCCGTGAGGCGTCTTGCGAGGGAGCTCGGCGTAGAGCTTTCATCCGTTTCAGGAACGGGTCCCCGCGGGAGAATACTTGAGAGAGACGTAAAGGCTCACGCAAAGGCCATAATAAGATCTGCTTCATCCGCCCAGCCGGCGGCGCCCGAGGAACCCGAGCTTCCCGATTTCTCAAGATGGGGAGAGACTGTTACCGAGAGTTTTTCGACCGTGAGGAAGCTTACGGCCGAGCGCCTTTCCCAGGCGTGGGCGGCCCCGCACGTAACGCAGTTTGACAAGGCGGACGCCACGCGGCTTGAGGAGCTCAGAAGATTTAACAGGGACAAGGTGGCGGAAGCCGGGGGGAACCTTACCGTAACCGCGATTCTGGTAAAAGCCCTTTCCCGGGCGCTTTCTGAGTTTCCGAAGTTTAATTCAAGCATACACATGGGCAGCCGCACGATCGTTTACAAAAAATACATAAACATAGGGGTCGCGGTTGATACGGAAAGAGGACTTCTTGTTCCGGTGATAAGGGATGTCGACAAAAAAGACATAACGCAGATATCGATTGAGTTAACGGAGATATCTTCTGCGGCGAGGGAGAAAAAGCTCTCTCCTGACAGGCTCAAGGGAGGAAGCTTCACCATAACCAATCTCGGGGGAATAGGGGGGACCTTCTTTACCCCGATTCTCAATCCGCCCGAGGTGGCCATACTGGGAGTCTCAAGATCATCCTTTGAGACCGCGTATGTTGACGGGGAGTTCGTGCCGAGGTTCATGCTCCCGCTGTCGCTTTCCTACGATCACAGGATTATAGACGGGGCGGAAGCCGCTAGGTTCCTCAGGTGGCTATGCGAAATGCTTGAGCGCTCTCCCGAGAGCATATTCGAAGGGGTGGTGTAGCAGACGATGGAGAGAGTGGTAACGGAAGTAGCGGTAATAGGGGCGGGCCCCGGGGGATATCCCGCGGCGTTTGCCCTCGCCGACAAGGGAAAGAAAGTAACGCTTATAGATCCTGAGCTAAACCCCGGAGGAGTCTGTCTCTACAGGGGATGTATACCTTCAAAGGCCCTTTTGCACGCGGCGAAGGTGGCCGAGGAGGCTAGGGACGCGGCGGATTTCGGCCTTAGCTACGGAGAACCGGAGATCGACCCCGAGAAGCTTTTTTCCTGGAAAGACGAGGTGGTCTCCAAGCTAACGGGCGGGCTCAGGACGCTTGTTAAGGCCAGAAAAGTGAATTACCTGCGGGGAAGGGCGTCTTTTACCTCTTCCGGCACCCTTCGCGTTGTAACGGCTTCCGGCGAGGAGCGGGAAGTAGTGTTCGAAAATGCCATTATCTCCACAGGTTCCGTTTCGAGGAGAATACCGGGAGTGGATTTCGGTTCCCCGAACGTGGTCGATTCCGACGGCGCTTTGTCCCTAGGGGAGATTCCGAAAACCCTGCTTGTGGTGGGCGGAGGTTACATAGGCCTTGAGCTTGGAACGTTTTTCTCTTCTCTCGGCACCGAGGTCACGGTTGTCGAGATGCTTTCCGGGCTCGTACAGGGGGTTGACAGGGATCTTGCGGTGGTGCTTAAAAAGAGGCTCGATCGGAAATTCCGCTCTATAATGCTTGAAACAAAAATAGTTTCTATAAGTGAGTTAGACAACGAAGTTCAAGTTTCATTTGAAGTCGATGGGAAAAGCTTCCAGGAGAAATACGAAAAGGTCCTGATCTCGGTCGGAAGAGTACCGAACACGGAAGGTCTCGGCCTTGAAAACACCCGGGTCGAGGTGGACGGGAAGGGCTTTATAGAGACGGACTCCCAGAGAAAAACGGCCGATCCGGCGATTTTTGCAATCGGGGATGTTGCCGGGGAACCCATGCTTGCCCACAAGGCGACGTATGAAGCCAAGATCGTGGCCGAGGTCATAACCGGGGCCAAGACCCACTATGACCCTAGGGCCGTTCCGGCGGTAATCTTTACCGATCCCGAAATCGCCTGGTGCGGGATTACCGAAAGCGAAGCCAGGGAAGCAGGGATGGAAGTGAATGTGTCTAAATTTCCGTGGGCTGCATCGGGCAGAGCCCTTACGCTTAACAGGACCGATGGCCTGACGAAGCTTATAACCGATAAGGGGACCGGGAGAGTGGTCGGCGTCGGAATTGTCGGACCGCAGGCGGGGGAGTTAATATCGGAATCCGTGCTGGCAATTGAAATGGGCGCGACTGCTGAGGATATAGCTTTTTCAATACATCCTCACCCAACCCTGACCGAGACCATTATGGAAGCGGCAGAAGGCATATACGGGGCAAGCACTCACATTATGAAAAGGCGTCCGAGAAAGAAGTCACGGTAGGCATAACACAGAAAAGCACCCCGACATTATCAATCCTGGAATGCAGGGAAGACGCCGCGGCGGGACTTCTGGCGCGAACCAGAGGCGGATAAACTGACCTTTTTCACGACAGCTTTGAGAAGGCGGGTGCGTATTCGATACGCGCTCCCTCGAAGCCTCTTCCCGCGAGAGCCAGTCCCATCAGGTAAGGTCCGGCATATCGGCAAGACATACCCTCCACGGTTTTTTGGCTGAATCCAAAACGCCGGTAATAGGGCGGATCGCCAAGTACTGCGACCGCCGTCCAGCCATCATCCCTTGCCCGTTTGAGCCCGTCCTCGATCAGGGTAGCGGCAATTCCTTGGCGGCGTCTGCTTTCTGTAACTGCGACCGGACCCAGGGCCAATGAGCCGGACGGCGCGAGCAGTCTGGAGAAAAGGGCTTGGCCGATGACTTTCCCACCTTCTACGGCGACCAGGGAGAACACCACATCGCCGTCTTCCCGCAACTGTCGTACGAGTTCCGCTTCAGAAGGAGAAGGGAAGGCCTCAAGCAGAAGTTCTTCGACCCCCTCCCGGTCACTCTCTGTCTCAATCTGTATATCTGTTATCATTTGGAGATAGGGCGCCAGGGTCTGCTCGCCTTATTGAAAGAAGTTCTTCATATTCCAGTCTAAGTTGTTTCTTGCTCATTTTGTGGTTCATCGTCACCGTTTAATAATAACATACCTGAAAATTGAAGGAATCTCAATGGGTTATATTAATTTAAGACAATGAAATAAAAAAGGCATTTTTCCTCTTTATTGCCTAAAACCCTGCCTAATCCTGACTATAGAACCTACTAGACATCACTATAACAGAGCAGGATAATTACAATGCTTTTGATTCGGAATCTAAAGAGAAGATAGAATGAGTTTATCGGAAACAGAGAACTGGGATTCGGAGAAGGTGTATCGTACTGATTCCGGCGATATGGTTCGGAGCAAGCAAGAGAGGTTTGTTGCCAATCTTCTTATCTCAGAGGGTATTTCCTTTGAATATGAGAGGAAACTGTCTAGCAGGGATGGATCTTTCCGTTACCCAGACTTTACCCTCTTTATTAACGGTGAACAGTATTACTGGGAACACTGGGGAATGGTTGATGATTACTCTTACAGACAATACATTGCCAAGAAGGTCAACTGGTATCGTGAGCATGGCTACTATGACTATTTGATTCAGACATGGGGAGGGGGCGACAGAGACTTGAGAGGACAGGTTTTAGCCGAGTTGTACAAGTTGAGGAAACCTAAACGCAGGAAAATTGGTTACAAGCCTGTTTCCGATTCCCATGTTGACTGGAAAACGGGACATGAACGCTTGACGGAAAAGTTAGAACAGACGGTTAGGCGTAAAATGCTTCGGCCCAAGGCTGGGAAGAAACTTAGGGGCAAAGCAATACCAAAGTCTCCCCGTGACCAACAACTTGAAACAGCCCGTAGGCCTGAAGAAGAGGACTTTATTAGTGAAGATAGCGGACAGAACACGCGGGGATGGGTCATACCCGTTGCTATAATCTTAACACTTTTTCTTCTCGGTGCTTTCTTTGGTTCTCTACAAGTGCCTGCACCCATTACTAAATCGGAAGTGCCGGAAGCCGTTTCACAGAAGCGAGAATCGGAGAAAGAGTTGCAACTAGCAAAAAGACCTAATTCAATTACCCGAGAGATTAAGACTGAGAAGCCGATAACGGAAAAGAAGGAAAAAAAAGAGATGTTTTATATGGGAATCAAGATATCTCAATGAAAATCTAACTGTTTCGCCGTTTTCCCTGCCTCTTTTCACGGAATTCTTGGCTAGCATCCTATGTTACTCCTCACCGTTTTTATTGACAATGTGGAGAGAAGGTGTAAAATTTGACCTTCATTTTTTAAACCCCGGAGGAATTTTATGGGCCTTAGAACAAAATCGGCGCAGAAAAAGCATCGCCAGAACCTGAAAAGACGGGAGAGAAACAGGTTCGTAACGTCCACCCTTAAAACCAAGATAAAGCGTTACTCGGAAGCTATTGGAAGCGAGGATCTCGAGAAATCGCAGGCTCTTCTCAAGGAACTGGTTTCCCTTACCGACAAGGCCGCCACGAAAGGGGTTATCCACAAGAAAAAAGCCTCAAGATACGTATCGAGGTTCTCAAAGAAGCTTTCAGATCTCAGCCAGAGCGCTGGCTCCTAGGTTTCCCGCGAGCAGATTCCAAGAAGGAGTTTTTCAAGAAGTACGTAGTTATCCCCGGAACTGTTCTTGATTCCGAAGTCCGTTTCCTCTATGAGCCCAAGTATCCTGCCGAAATCGTTTTCCCTGAAGTTGCGCACGCTTTTTTTAAGGTAAAAGACGGCCCCGCGGGACGTTTTTATGGCCTTGGCGATGGCTTCATCGGATTTCCCTTCCCGAAGATGCTGCGACACCTTGAATATCTGGCGGAATCTCCAGGCTATCATATAGAGTATGGAGAGGGGGTCCTCCCTGTTTCTCTCAAGTTCCCGCAGTATCCTGAGAGACCCCTTGAGGTCCCTGTTTGAAAGAGCGGTCGAGAGGGAAAACACGTTCTCGGTGCTGCGTTTCTCGATAAGCCCCCTTAACTCCTTCTCGCCTACGGGTTTTTTCCCGTCAACGTAGAAGGATATTTTCCCAAGCTCGTTCTTAATCATGTTCATGTCTTCGCCGAGCATGGTTTTTACGAAACTCACCGCCCCGGGAGTAAGGGAGATCCCGAGTCTTTGCCCGAGGCGTCTTATTTCCTGCTCGGGTTTGCTCCCGCCGTCAAGATCGACAAGCTTTATACCTTTTGCGGGCTTTGTCTTGGCCTTCCGGGTCCCCCCGGAGAGCAGGACCAGCACGGAGGAAGAGGCCGGGGCCCCGGCGTATTCGTTTAGAAGATCGAGATCGTCTTTTTTAAGGTCGTCATATCCCTTCGCCACGATCAGCTTTTTCTCGTGGAACATGGGGAGAGTCCTCGCGTCCTCGACTATTTCCTGAAGGGACGTATCGTCGAGGTTTTTGCTCTCAACCAGCAGCTTGGGAGAGTCCGCCGAGAGTTCCTTCTTAAGCTCCTCGATAAAGTCCTCGACGAGAAGAGTCTGCGTGCTTTTAAGTACGGTGACCGGATGGATGTCGATGCTTTTCCCAGAAGGCACGACCTGTTTTTCTCCCTGGCCGAGGGGGCTTGCGGGCGGGACCCTATCGGCTGTTTATTTCAAGCTCGCTGAAAAAATATCTTATTTCGTAGGCGGCCGATTCCGGAGAATCTGACCCGTGCACTATGTTCTTTTCTATGCCAGACGCGAAATCCTTTCTTATGGTTCCAGGGTCCGCCTGCTCGGGGTTCGTGGCGCCCATGATCGCTCTTGCCCTGGATATGGCGTCTTCCCCCTCAAGAACCATTACCACGCACGGTCCCGAGGACATAAAGTCCGTGAGGCTTGAGAAAAAAGGTCTTTCCCTGTGCACGTTGTAGAACCCCTCTGCCTGTTTTTTTGAAAGGTGTATCATCCTGAGCGCGACGACGCTTATCCCCTTCTCCTCGAACCTTCGAAGAACTTCACCGATGAGGTTCGCTCCGACTCCGTCAGGCTTTACTATTGACAATGTTCTTTCCATCTCTTGCCTCCGTGTTTATGTGGTTCTAGTGACTGTCTGATTATCAGCTTTGCGGCGGGGGTTAGAACGGCACACGCCGCTTCAAGTGGACTATATCTAGTATTCCTTCTCAAGCTTCCCTACCAGGTTTTTCCTTCTCCTGCGGCTTTTTATCCTGAGATACACCTTGTGCTTCAGATCAAGAGTGATCGGCAGATGAAATTCCTTGCTTACCATCTCGCAGAGTTCTTTTCCCTTGATGCCGGGCTTCTGGGAGATCGCATCGTTTATGAAAGATCTTATTTTCCTTTTCCGGGCACCCTCCGCCTTGTCTATGATCTCGTCTCTTTCCGAGGCGCTTAGGTTTTTCAGATAAGCGATTACCTCGGACCTGGTAGGTTCGCTGCTTTCGCTCCGAAACTTTTCTATCGCTATTCTTATAACTTCGCTTGAGCTTACGTCCTTGCTGTCCGCGGTGGAGCATACGTAG
This sequence comes from Candidatus Dadabacteria bacterium, assembly GCA_009837205.1. Classification (NCBI taxonomy): domain Bacteria; kingdom Pseudomonadati; phylum Thermodesulfobacteriota; class Candidatus Dadabacteria; species Candidatus Dadabacteria bacterium. The sequence continues at coordinate 8,666 of VXTZ01000016.1, forward strand.
TCATAATCACTTTCGGGAATCCTGAAACTCACAAGCTTGTCTTTAACTTTGGAAGCCATAAGTCACTCCGGAAAACCGGATTCCGGGCCATTAAGCGGAATCCGCAACAGGTAATCCCGCCTCCGGTTTCGGAACTAGATTCTAATTATTACGGTATTAAGAATCAAGTATTATATAGTTTTCAATGCATGTTTGGAATTCCGTCTTTGGTCTGTGGAGATTAACTGCTCTTCTCTGACAAAAGAAACAAGGACTTCCCTGCAGGCGAAACAAAGGAGCGGTCTGATTATGACGCTGAAATCGGGACTACACTTCACTGAGCGAAACGGGACGAACAAGTTTCCCATCGGAGTTCTTTTCTTTCTGCTGACCGTTTTTCCTGCGGTTTCCTATAGCGGGGCGGTTACGATCAAGGCGATATACGCCGACGTTCCCGGAGTGGGGTTTAATGATGCGGCAGGGTTTACGGATGAGGAAAGGGCGCTGCTCGCCGATAACGGCAATAACGCGAGCACGCTCGGGGAAGCGAGAAAAAACGCCTTTGAGCACGCCGCCGGTCTGCTTGAACGGAAGTTGCCGGGTCAGAACACGATCCGGGTCGAGGTGTCGTTCGGGTCCTTTGAGGATGAAAACACGGTTGCCACGACTTATATGAGAAACCCCGTAAGCTTCGGTCCCGAAGAGCTGTTGCACATAGCGTACCCGCCGGCGCTTGCGGAGAAAATCGCGGGAAGGGCTTTAATAGATGAATCTGTGGCTCACTTTATAGTGAAATTCTCAAGGCGCTTGGACTTCCACTACGGCTTTCGCGGGGAGGTGTCGCCGTTTTCAATAGATTTCGTCGCCCTAGTCACACACGAAATTATTCACGGGCTCGGCTTTCATTCCTCCCTTGAGGAAGATGGCTCTTTTCCAAGCGCAACCCTTGATGTGACTGGCGGAACCCGGAGTTTTTCGCTTGACGTGCCGGAGTGGCAGAGAATCTACGACGTACAGATGTATTCGGAGGAAGACGGTGAACTTATCGTTGATCTTCCGCCGCGGGACAGGGAGCGGGCCATTACTTCTGACACCGGTCTTCTGTGGGACGGAACCGCGCGGCCCGGAGCGGAAAATTCGTGCAGCTACGGACAGCGCATGGCCGAACTTAAATCTACGGGCGTAGCCCCGGACGGAAAACCCCGGCTCTACGCTCCCCCGACTTTTGAAGAGGGCAGCTCCATAACCCACGTTCATACGGACGCGGAGGATATCATGGAATACCTCTACCCCTTTCCCGTGGACATGGACCTGAGTCTTGCCATGCTTAAGGACATGGGCTGGGAAGTAAGCGACGGAGGCTTTCCGCCTTCCTGCGTGCCGACCGGAATAAGCGTTACGCCGACTTCTGGACTTGTGACCACGGAAGGGGGCGGGACGGCCGCGTTTCAGGTGAAGCTTGAATCAGAACCGATAAGCGACGTCATAATTCCCCTGCGAAGCAGCTATCCGTCTGAGGGAACGGCCGACACCCGGGCGCTTTCGTTCACGCCCGATGACTGGGAGGTTGCGCAGACCGTGATGGTAACCGGCATGAACGACAGCGAGGAGGATGGCGCCAGGCGCTACGCTATTGTGCTTGAGCGGGCGCAGAGCAGGGACAGATTCTATGACGGCTTTGACCCTGACGACGTGTCGTTAATCAATCAGGACAATGATCCGGAACCGGATACCCCTTCGCCGGGTCCCATGCCGCCACAGGGAGAGGAGGCGGGACAAGGCGGCTCCGGGTGCGCAATCGCCGCGGAAGAGCCGGTGCGAGATACGTCTCGAAGCGGGGTGCTTGCCCGGTTTTTGCCCGCTGCGCTCCTTGTTTTCGCAATTTGGTGCAGAAGCCTGCGAAGAGAAAAGCGGCACCTCATCTGGGGGAATTCTTTTTCTGATTAAACGAATTCCCGCTAGTGTGGACAACCCTTGTTTCCGTGCTGTATAATGTTGCCCCAAGAGCTTTGGGAAGAAAGAGGAATTAGCACGAAAAGCTTGGCTGTATTAACCTGCTTTCCCCTTCTCTTTTTTAAATCATATCCGCATCTTACAATCATTGGAGGCAACATAAATGGAAAGGTTTGTTATTCCCCATCAGCATGAAATCACTAAAGAGGACAGAAGAAGGCTGAACGGCCACGGTTCTCTGATTCTATGGTTCACCGGGCTTCCGAGTTCCGGAAAATCCACTCTTGCCAACGAAATCGAAAAAGAACTCATACAGCGAAACCACCGCACCTACATACTGGACGGAGACAATGTCAGGATGGGCCTCTGCAAGGATCTTGGTTTTTCCGCCGAGGACCGCGAGGAGAATATAAGGAGAATAGGGGAGGTGTCGAAGCTTTTCATGGACGCGGGAGTTCTTGTCCTCTCCGCCTTTGTTTCTCCTTACCGCGCCGACCGTGACGCGATAAGGGAGCTTGTTGAGGAAGGAGAGTTCGTCGAGGTATTTGTCGACTGCTCCGTTGAGCAGTGCGAGCAGCGGGACGTAAAGGGGCTTTACAAGAAGGCGAGAGAGGGTGTTATAAAGGGATTTACGGGAATTGACGATCCGTACGAGGAGCCCTCAAGCCCAGAAATCGTGGTCGATACGGAGAAACACACAATCGAGGAGTGCAAGCAGCAGATACTCAATTACCTGGTCGCGCGCGATGTGGTGAACATGGGATAAGGGGAGTCCGGGCACCGTCTCTGTCTGGCCGCTTCTTTTATTCGCGGTTATAGATCATAATAATAGGATTGAGTTAAAGTTTTTCTCGGAAACACGGATGTCTGTTTCAAACAATGAATCGGGGTCTTCTCCCTCAATGAGTCCTGCCGAGCTGATCTGCGGTATTGCGGAGAATTCAAGAAAAGCCTCAAGAACCCTGGCTTCCGCCCCGTCTTCCCAGAAAAATGACTTTCTCCTGCGCTTCGCGGAACTTCTGGTAAAGGAAACCGATAATCTGCTCTCTGAGAACGCGAAGGACGTTTCCGACGCCGAGGAAAAAGGTCTCTCGGCCGCCCTCGTGGACCGCCTGAGGCTTAACCCCTCGAGGATAAGTTCCCTGGCCGACGGACTGCGGGAGATAGCGGAGCTTCCCGACCCCGTGGGCAAGATATCGGCAAAGTGGGACAGGCCGAACGGGCTTTCCGTCGAGAGAAAAAGGATTCCCCTGGGCGTTATAGGAATTATCTATGAGTCAAGGCCGGGCGTTACGGCCGACGCCGCGGGACTCTGCGTTAAATCCGGCAATTCCGTAATTCTCCGCGGCGGCTCTGAAACGATAAGATCGAACCTCGCCATTTCCCGGCTCATGGCCGATTCCCTCTCCCAAAGCGGTCTTTCGCCGTACACAGCCCAGGTCGTCCCGGTCGCCGACAGGAATGTCGTGACCGAAATGCTCAAGCTTGAGGACAAAATAGATCTCATTATTCCCAGGGGAGGGGAGGGGCTTATAAGGTTTGTCGCGGAGAACTCAAGGATTCCGGTTCTTAAGCACTACAAGGGGGTCTGCCACGTTTACGTGGACGAGCATGCGGATCTCGGGATGGCCGAGGAGATCTGCCGGAACGCGAAGGTCCAAAGACCCGGAGTGTGCAACTCAATGGAGACAATGCTTGTGCACTCCTCCGTGGCGCGTGATTTCCTGCCGGCCGCAATAGAGAGGCTTGAGGAAGAAGGAGTCACAATAAAGGGTTGCGAGAACACCAGGAAACTTGTTCCCCACGTGGCTCCGGCGGAAGAAGAGGACTGGTACGAGGAGTATCTTGACCTTGTCCTTAACGTAAGAGTCGTTTCGACGATTGACGAGGCTATAGACCACATACAGACTTACGGCTCCATGCATACTGACGCCATAGTTACGAAACACGCTGAAAACTCTTCGAAATTCATAAAAGAAGTGGACTCCTCCGCGGTCATGGTCAATACGTCGACCAGGTTCAATGACGGTTTCCAGCTGGGTCTTGGCGCTGAAATAGGCATAAGCACTTCAAAACTGCATGCGTTCGGCCCAATGGGGCTTGAGGAACTGACCACTTCGAAATTCGTGGTAACGGGAACTGGTCAGGTAAGAAACTGAACCTTTCGGTAGCTCGGGGGGATTTTCGCGGATTTGCCCGTTCCGCGAAGCTATGGCTGGGGGTTTTGGAAACAGATGCTTGTTGAACTCAGGCTTAAGAATTTTGCCATAATAGACGAAATTTCGATCAATTTCGGGGCAAATCTGAACATAATTACCGGAGAGACGGGCACGGGGAAATCCCTGATTGTCGATGCCATAAACGTAATCCTCGGTGACAAGTTTACTGCGGACCACGTAAAATCAGCCGACAGGCAGACATCGGTAGAAGCCCTTTTCGAGGTTCCCGGCGATTGCGGTATCGGGGAGAAGCTTGAGCAGCTGGGTATCGGGGACCAGGAGGGCGAGCTTGTCATAAAAAGGGTTTTTAACCCGGGCGGGAGGAACAGGATTTATATAAACGGTTCGATGGCGACGCTCGGGACGCTCTCTCGGGTGACCGACGGGCTTGTTAACATGTTCGGTCAGCATGAACACCAGAGTCTTCTTAAGAAAAGCAATTATTTAAGTTATATAGACGCTTTTTCTCAACTTGAACATGAAGTCTACGCATACAAAGCCTCCTACGCAGAACTCGTGCGCGCGGAGAATGAGCTTGAGGCACTCAAGAAAAAAGAACAGGAGGGGGCGGAAAAAGAGGATTATCTGAGGTTCCAGGCTGAAGAGATAAAAAAGGTATCCCCGGCGCCGAACGAGGATTCCGAGCTTGAGGCGGAGAGGGTAAGGCTTGAGAACTCAGAGAAGTTCTCATCTTCGCTCACAAGCGCGACCGGGCTTGTGTACGAGGGAGAGAGCTCGGCGGTTGGTTTTCTAAAGCAGGCCCTTTTGGATCTTGAGCGGGTTTCAGACCTTGATTCATCTCTCGGAGAACTTCGCGACAGGATCGCGGCCATACTTATAGAAACCGAAGATGTTTTCTACGGTCTGAGTGAATTCGCGGGAAAGATAGAACACAACCCCCAGAGGCTTGAAGAGGTGCTCTCGAGGCTTGAAGAGATAAGCAGGCTTAAGAGGAAGCACGGGGATTCGATCGAGGAGATAATAAAAAAGCAGCACGAGATCGAATCCGAGCTTGAAGGCCTTGAGAATTCGGCCGAGATGCTTGAGGAAATTGAGAGAAGAAGGGATTCCCTGAGGGAGAAGGTTTCCGCTGTCGCCTCTTCGATTTCGGCCGCAAGAAAAGCGGGAGCCGGGCGGCTTCAGGAACTTTTCTCCGGGCAGGCCGAGTCGGTCGGGCTTAAAAACGCCCGTTTCGAGGTGGAATTCTCGGAAAAGGACCTCTCGGGGGACGGCAAGGACAGCGTGCAGTTTCTTTTCTCCGCCAACCCGGGCCAGACTCCGAGGCCCGTTAACAGGGTCGCTTCCGGAGGAGAACTCTCAAGAATAATGCTTCTGTTTAAAAGCTTTGTTTCCACCGGCGATGCCGGCTCGATCTTCATATTTGACGAGGTGGATGCCGGCATAGGGGGAGTTGTGGCCGAGAGCATAGGGGAGAAAATAAGGAGTCTCTCCAATGAAAGCCAGGTAGTGTGCATAACGCATCTGCCTCAGGTCGCGAAATTCGCGAACACCCACCTGCTTGTGGCGAAGGAGTTTGGCGAGGGCGGTACGGATGTCTCTGTTAATGCGCTTGGTGAAGAGGAGAGGGTCTTGGAAATTGGCAGGATGCTTGCAGGGAAAAGTGTGTCCGAAAAGACCTTTGAAGTTGCCCGCGAACTCATAAAAGAAGCCGCTCGAGGTTCCCTGCCGTAAAGTGGTATGGAAAAACCGGCTGAATTCAGGGAATTACCGTTTTAAGTAACCGGCACTCCTAAAATACTCCTGTGAGTAACTTGTAATGGTTTTCTGAGTATGGGAGACTTTATGTAAAAGGCCCCAACGGCTTTCGAGACCGTGTCTCTGGTGTTGCCGTCACCAGCGCTTGACCATCTCAACTATGGGGCTTTCTCTTTATCCTACTTGACGTGATTCTTTAGCTGTCAATAGCATTTCCAAGGGTTTTTTGTTATAATCATTTCCGTTCGTAGTGCAAAGAGTACCCGCTAGGTCGGGTCTCTGTGAATACAAAACCCATCTGGGAAATAAGCAGAAAGCCAAATCTCTTTGTGCTACGAACAAGGCCCGACGCCTATGTGTCGAGTCAAGGAGTAATTAATATGAATTTTGGTGTGGGTATTATGGCTTTACCGCTTTTGTTGGCTACTTCTCTTATGGCTGGTGTGGATTCGAGAGCAGCTACTTGTAGCGATAGAGAATACTCTGTGTTCATAGAGTGTCTTAATATGGGTAAACAATACAAAGAAGCGCAAGAAAAGCCTTGGTTATACGAGGAATGGGAAATTGACAGTCTTGAAAAAAAGGGTGCAGAAAAGTGTGTACCGTTCTCACGTTTCGACATATTTGAAGCTTGTATGGATAGAATGTTTAGAGAAAACTTACCAATTGCGCCAGATTAAAAAAAGATCAAAGGGAGGTGTAGTTTGGCGTGTGACATTACTCACCCTCACCATACTTCTCTTACTCGATCTAATAAGACCACTACACACTAATGCCGAAACAACAAAGTGTAGCGATAAAGCACTCGCTATCTACGAGGATTGCTTAACCGTAGAAGAGGAACTAATTGAAATGTACTACGACTTAGACTTGTATAGCGATTGGGAAGTTCAAAATTTGACTAATCGCTATCAGAAATGTGAAAGCTTCAAGCAGAAAGAGTCTAGATATGCGGATTGTGTAGGAAGACACACTTTTGGGGATAAGTGGTATAAAATGTTTCCTGAATAAAAAAGTGGGGTTCAACATAAAACAGCACTTCGCCGTAATCGGAAGCGGATGAAGTAAGCTAACACTTGGTTGACCCCTAAATCCCGGTTCCTAGGGCACTGAACGCAGTTAGCGAGAACTGGTAGAATCCTGATTCTATGACCTAACTGGTGGGTTTGAATCCCACTCCTAGGAACCGGTTTTAATTTCTATAAATGATAGAAATGGACGATCTGAGGGTGGTTTTTCCTGCCGTGAGGCAGATTCTTTACACCCGACGAGCAAGTGCGTATTCTCATGATTTCGGATGCCAATTCTCATTAAAACCGGTCGGTGATTCTCACTGAATTCGGACATCCGGTTCTCTCTTTTTTTCTTCTTCAAAACAGACTTTACCACGTCAGTAATTTTCAGTAGAGTGGGGGTCTTAGGAGTGCCGGTTACTTAAAACGGTAATTTCCTGAATTCAGGCGGCTTCACTCTTGGTCGAAACCGGCGAACCCCTCTGCCACTATAGTTTCAAGTGTGGCAACCTGGCCTTCGGTAAGCTCTGGGAATTCTTTTTTGCGGCGTTTCTTGGGAAAGATGCCTCCGTTTTGGCGAATGAACATGATGATGTCTTCCGCTGTCCGGTTCGACACATCAAAGGCGTTTATGATCCGCCTCGCGGTGGCATCATGGCGTTTCAGATAGTCAATTTCGCGCGGCAGGTCGGATTCTATCGTTTGCAGGATACAGCCGTAGAGAAATTCCGCTTCGTTCGTGCAGTCGTAATAGCGGTAGAGATCCAAGGTATCGTTTGTTACTTCCACATTACCGTCCGGCAGCGCCCTCCAGTCTATGAACTGCATCAGGGGGCCCGAATGCGCCCGCAACGCAGCTCCGTAGTCGTCTATACGGTTCAGCATTACCGATGAGACGGGAAATACCATCCGTGGAGGCGTGAATCTGCGCTCCGCGAGGACTTGATGAATCAGGCAGCGGTGCAGGCGCCCGTTTCCGTCGGTAAACGGATGGATATATATAAACCCGAACGCCACGCAGGCGGCATGAAGAACGGGGTTGACGCCTGAGTTGCGCATACGGTCTCCGCATTCGTTAAGTGTGGTCATTACACGCTCGACATCGTCGTGACGCGCGCCGATAAACTCGGGCAGGGGTTCATAGTTGCGGTTGCGACCGCCGAGAAACACCTCTTCGGTTCTGTATCCCGTGGTTCTTCTGGATTGATCGTTGCCGATCAGGATGCTGTGGAGGCGATAGATTTCCGTATGCCGAAGGGGCCTCTTCCCAGCCTCCATAACCGCGCGTCCCCATCCCTCGAGGCGATTGACCGGCGGACGTTCCCCCTCGATCTCAAAGCTTGCCCGGCTGTCTTCAAGCAATACGAAGCTTGCGGCGCGAGCGGTGAGTTGCGCGCCAGCTTTCCCGATTGTGTCCCGGGTTTTTGCTGAAAGGTCGAGAGCAATCATTTTTTCAAGCTTCGGAGTTCGCCTTATGACAGGACACAGCTCCCCGGTACCCAGAAGATTGTCACGGACGCGGTGTCGTGGTGAAATCAGCCTCTCGCCCGTATAGTAGCGGTCCGGGTCGATGGCTTCGACGGCCGTGGCCGCCGGGGCGTCTGCAATGTCAAGGCGCCTGCCGGTCAGAGTCTCAAAGAAGAACCATATCCTCCGTGTGGTGATCCCCCTCGGTTTAGCGCGGATCATTTTGACAAGTGCGGTTTCGGGAACCGCCTGGAGAATTCTTTTAAGGACCAGAAGATCGATCGTTTCATGTCGCATTGCGAAGGTCAGGTGTCCTTCGAGCGTCGACTCCGGGCGATACCTCTTGTCATAGATATTCCAGGCGCCGTCGCTTCGTCTGTTTCCTCGAACGTGCCTTTGCGAAACGCAGGAGAGATTGCGGACTGGCGCGGCGACGTCAAGCGAGTGGACCAAGGCGGACCAGCCGACCAGCTCTGTACCCTGTGGAAGGGGACTGCCCTGAAAGAAATCCGGTGTTACGCTCTGTATTCGCATTGTTCGAAGATCCTTTATGCCTGTCGAAATATGCTATATAAATTCCAATTATGTCGAGTTTCCATATTTTATCTTTCATAATGTCGAAAATCAAGGATTTATGTCGAAAATTATATTATTGATGTTAGAAATGTCGAAAACCGATGTTCAGGTGAAATCCAGAATCTGGTCTCGCAGAACTCTTCTGCTCTGCCTTTCTATGTGGAATGGGAGTTAGCTGATCGTCTTCGTCTCATAGGAGCAGAAAACCACCGCGGTGAGAACCGTTGTCCAGAGCCCGTTTTTATCTCCCACTGCAGTCTGCGTTACGTTTCTGCTTTTTACCTTGTGCCCGCTTATCTCCCATATGTCCTTCTGCTCGTCGTAACTTTTATCGGGATCAAAGGGGGCGTTAAGCGTGGTGGCGAGCATGTAGGCGGCAAGATCTTCGGCGTATTCTCCCGCGAGGGTCTCTTTCTGCCCGTAGCTGTGGTGTTCAGATATGTATCCGTAGCGCGTTTTGTCCTTCGGGATCGCGAGGCCGGTGGACGCGGCGATAAGCCTGCTGGGTTCGTTTGTGGAATTCTCGCTCATTACCACAAACGTTATCTGCCCGGGGGAGAGCATGGTGAGTCCCTGGTTTCTGCTTACCAGCTGACAGCCCGGGGGAAATATGCTTGAAACCTTGACCAGGTTGAACTGCGCGATACCCGCGTTCCTTAAGGCGAGCTCGAAGCTTGAGAGCTTTTCCTTGTGCTTGCCCACGCCCTTGGTTACAAAAGCTTTTGTCGGGGTCAACCCACCACTCCTTATAAACCTGCATTCAAGTTATATTTACTAGGTGAATTTGTCAAACGGGGGCAAACCGCGATGAAATTCGGAGCGCATGTTTCAATAGCCGGCGGGATTGAGAATGCCCCGCTTAGGGCGAGGCAGCTTGGATGCGAATGCTTTCAGATGTTCACCCGCTCTCCAAGAGGCGGCAGACCCCCGGAACTTGAAGATCGCCTGCTCGAAGCCTTTTTTCTTAACTGCTCCGAGGTCTCCATAAGCGATTACTACGTTCACACCCCTTATTTCATAAACCTGGCTTCCGGAAAAGAGGACCTGAGGGAAAAAAGCGTGGCTCTGGTAAGAGAGGAGCTTGAAAGATCAAGCGCCCTGGGGGTGAAATACATGATGACCCACATAGGAAGCGCCAAAGATATCCAAAGAGATACAGCGATAAACAATGTGGTTGACTCCCTTTTGAGGGTTCTCGAGAACTACAGCGGCACAACTCATCTTCTGCTTGAGAACACGGCGGGCCAAGGGCATACCATAGGTGCTAGCTTCGAGGAGATCTCGCTCATACTGCGACGCGTTACATATGACGATCTCGGAGTCTGTATAGATACCGCCCATATGTTCGCTTCCGGCTACGATATAAGGACCCGCGAGGGCGTAGAGGAGCTGGTAGAGAGCCTCGGTGCCGCGTTTGCCCCCGAAACGGTGAGACTTGTTCACGCGAACGATTCCAAGGTCGAATTCAATTCCGGCAAGGACCGTCACGAACATCCGGGGGAGGGGAAGATAGGAATTGACTGCTTCAGCGCTATGATCGGGAACCCGTTTTTCGAGGATCTTGATATGATAGTGGAAATGCCGCCCCCCGAAGTGGCAAAGGACGTCGCGCTTCTTAAGAGACTGAGAGACGGAAATACGTGATCTCAAGGCTGGAGAGAAAAACCGCTTTCACCTGTCCGTTGACCGTCAACGTAAATACTGTTCTCCTCGTCAATCGCGACCCTCCCGTTTGCGATCAGGTCATGGATCACGAAGGGAAACAGCTTCCATTCGCCTTGTTCTCTGATTTTCTCTTCCATTGCCTCCACGTCCCCGACGGCAAAGCCCTCAAGCGATATGTCGGCTGACTGGGCGATCACGGTTCCGAACCTTGTTTCGGGGTTGTTTTCAAGGTAGACGGTACATCTTATGGTTTTCTCCCTGTTCTCTAATGCTTGGACGCACGCGCTTTTGCCTCTTACGAGGTAGTTCTTTGTTGTGTCTCCCGGGTAGAGGTTTAAGATCCTGTTTGCGAATCTGTCGGTAAACATGCGGCTTAATCTCCTCCGGTAGCCCGCCAATACCACGAGATCGGGCTCAAAAAGCCTTTCGATATGGGAAATCACTGCCGAATCGTAAAGAATCCGTCCGCCTTCATCCGAAGGGGGCTTACCAAGATCTGCGAAGAATTTCTCGGAACCTATGGATGAAGTTTCGATCTTAAGCCTTTTCGCCTTTGCGAGAACCGGGGCCTCGGGGTCATTTGAAAACACATGCTCTATAGTTCCATAGTTTTTTCCGCCGTTTTGCTCAAGCTTCCTCTGCCTTGAGTGTATTTTCTCGAAGTTTGTTCCTCTGCCCGAGGCAAGAACGAGAATTTTCATCGGGCGGGTGGTGTCTGAGTAAAGTGGCGTTATTTGCATTGATTGCTTTATCGTTTAATTTTTATGCAATTTCACGTAAGTGTGACGCAGTATGACAGAAAGCAGAAACTTGATCATGAGAATCGCTACGGCCGTTGTGGCCGTACCTATACTTCTTCTCATATTCTACCACGGGGGAGTGTACTATCTCGCCTTGATCTGTCTGATAGGGGCCTTGTGCTCTCTTGAGTTCTTCCTGCTTGCGGGCCCGGACATACGGAAGACGAGAAAGATTTATATTACGGCCATCTCCCTGCTTCTGATCGTGAGCGCGTTTTTCGACTTCAGGCTTATGAGTCTTTTTTTCACCTTCCTGATATTTCTCTCCATAATACTCGAATTCCGCAAAAAGGATTTCAGCGACTGCCTGCGGGATCTGGGCATGACCCTTCTGCCGCTTGTATATTTCGGCTGGATGCTTGCCCACGGGGTGTTGCTTAGAAATATCCCGGGCGGCGTGGACGTGGGGGACTACGGTTTCTTCAATGGAGGTTCCGGGGATGTCGGTTTTTTCCTCGTGGTGCTTGCGGTTTCATGCACTTTTCTTAACGACGCCGGAGCGTATTCCTTCGGAAAAGCTTTCGGGAAAAAGAAGCTTGCCAGTCATATAAGTTCAGGCAAGACCGTGGTGGGGCTCATCGGGGGATTCTTTGTTTCGGTCGTAAGCGCCTTCGTGGTGAATTTCATATTCAGCAATCCCCTTCCTTCTCTCTGGGTGGTTCTTTACGCGGTAATAATAGCCGCGGCCGCGGTTGCGGGAGACCTTTTCGAATCCACCATAAAAAGGGGGGCGGGGGTAAAGGATTCAGGCTCCCTGATCCCCGGACATGGCGGGGTGCTTGACAGGTTCGACAGCCTGATATTCGTCTTTCCCTGCACATATTATACTTCCCTGATTTTCTTTCGCCTGAGCGAGACAGGCGCCGTCCTGTAAGGAGGGGTGAAAATGGAAATATCCATAGTGGACAGGGAGGAATTCATTGACGCCCCCGCCAAGGAAGAACTTGTGTCCCTGATTGAAAAAGTGCTCGCGTATCTTGATCTCTCCGCCCGAAGCGAACTCTGCGTCTCGCTTGTGAGCGACGTGGACATGAGGGAGCTTAACCGGCGTTACAGGCAGATTGACACAACTACGGATGTTCTCTGTTTTCCGCAGAAAAGTGATGTAAACCCCGATCTTCTGGGCGATATAGTGATATCCTACCAGACGGCCCTCCGCCACTCCCGGAGGTTTGAGATCACGGTTGAAGAAGAACTGCGGTTGCTTATAGTCCATGCGGTCCTGCACCTGCTGGGGTTTGATCACAAGAAGAAAAAAGAAAGAGAGACAATGCGCAAGAAAGAGAAAGAGGTGCTTAGCTACCTTGCTGAGGCTGGGTAGGGGGTTTCCGGTCACCCCGGTTCCTTAAGATCCTCTTTAATCTTCTCGATTTCCTTTACTGTAGGCAGGTCCTTAAGGCTCTTAAGACCGAATGTCTCAAGGAAAAGATTTGTGGTTTTGTAGAGAAAAGGCTTTCCCGGAACTTCCTTTCTTCCCGCGATCTCGATGAATCTTCTATCAAGTAGCATGCTTACGCTGCTTGAGCAGTCCACCCCTCTTATTTTTTCAACCTCGATCTTCGTAACGGGCTGCTCATAAGCCATTATGGCAAGCACTTCGAGGGAGGCCTTGGAGAGCCTGAACTTCTTTATTTCCTTGTTAAACTCGACTATGTATTGCGAATACTCGGGACGGGTTCTGAACTGATATCCCTCGGCGACGCTGCTTAGAATGAAACTTCGCCCCATCTCCTCCCAGCGCCCCTGGAGTTCGCTTATGGCGTCGGTTATCTCTTTTTTCTCGACGTCCTTCAGGAACTCGGAAATTTCCTGAATGGTTAGGGGCTGTTTCGAAACGAATATCAAGCATTCTATTATATTTTCAAGAGAACTTCTATCGTCCATTTTCCTCCCTCAGAATCATCTTTATGGGTTCTTCGAAGGTCGGCTGAAAAACATCCAGGATGCCGTCTTTCAGCAGCTCCAGTATCGAGAGAAAGGTTACCACGAGTTTCATGCGGTTTTTATCCCCTTCGAAAAGATCCTCGAAGAGAACCTCTTTTTCCTTTCTCATTATTTCGATTACCTGGTTTTTTCTTTCATCAACGGTGTAAGTCTGCGGGGCTAGGGATATTTCCCTTGTCTCGGCCTTCTCTATGTCCTCGCATATCTTAGAGAAGGTGTCCACTAGGGACCAGAGGTCGAATTTCACGAATTCCGTCTCTTCTTCCGGTTCTCCAAACATTTCCCTGCGGTCGTAACCCGCCAGGAAAACGTCTTTTCCGAGAATTTCCATCCCCCCGAGCTCCGCCGCCGCGCTTCTGTACTTCTCATACTCAAGCAGGCGCCTTACGAGTTCCTCCCTGGGGTCCTCTTCCTCCTCTTCGCCTTCCTCCTTTATCCTGGGAAGAAGCATGCGCGACTTTATGTACCCCAGTTCGGCCGCCATGGCCATGTAGTCCCCGACGATCTCGAGGTTCACGTCCTTTAGGAACTCAAGATATTCAAGGTACTGCTCGGTTATGAGCGCGATGGGTATGTCGTAGATGTCCACCTCGTGTTTCTTTATGAGGTGAAGCAGCAGGTCAAGCGGGCCGTTGAATATCTCGAGCTGTACGCTGTAGGCTGATTGAGGGTCTTCCATTTCTTCGTTTCTCTCGGCAATCACTACGGGTTCATCGCCCGGATCACGATCTCGAGTTCGCTCGGGCTGAAATTGCACATTTGTATAAAGATAACCACAGGAACGCGTATGAAGTAACCCAGGAACTGCCCGCCGAACAGGAAAAAGGCGAAAAGAATGAATATTCCGTAAGTTTCAAATCTTGCGTACCTGTAGGCGAGGCTGTCGGGAAGCAGCCCGTAAAGCACCCGCGAGCCGTCAAGCGGCGGAACGGGGATCATGTTGAAAACGGCAAGCACTATCCCTATGTACATGAACCACACGAGCATCCGCGCTGCAACGTCGGCCCCGCTTCCCGGGGGTATGGCCGCGAAGTTCTCAAATAAGGCCTTTAGAATCACAGCCGCCGCAATCGCGGTCAGAATGTTGGATATGGGGCCCGCAATCGCGACCATAAGCATGTCTTTTTTCGGGTTCCTGAAGTTCCTCGGGTCAACGGGAACCGGTTTCGCCCATCCGAAATGCACGATGAAAAGCAGCAGGGTTCCTAGGACGTCAAGGTGTACAAGAGGGTTAAGCGAGAGTCTTCCCTGCCTCTTCGCCGTGTCGTCTCCTAGCCTGTAGGCCACAAGCGCATGGGCGTACTCATGTATGGTAAGGGAAAAAAGGATTACGGGGACCAGTATTATGAGAAATTCGTAGTTCATATCGATAGTTTACGCTCTTGGATGAGATTTTTCGTGTATGCGTTTAAGCCTCTCCTTTTCGACATAAGTGTATATCTGGGTCGTGGATATGTCCGAGTGACCGAGCATGGCCTGTATGGACCGCAGGTCGGCCCCCCGCTCAAGCAGGTGCGTGGCGAAGGAGTGGCGAAGCACGTGGGGGGTTATGTGGGAGTGTATGCCCGCCGCGAGCGCGTAGTTCTTTATCATGCGCCAGAAGCGCTGGCGGCTCATCTTGGAGCCGGTTCTGGAGGTAACGAAAAGGTACTCCGAACTCCTTTCGCGAAGAAGTTTTGGTCTTGAGTCTGAAAGATAGTCCCTTGCTTTCCTGATGGCGGCGTCGCCTATGGGAACTATCCTCTCCTTGCTTCCTTTGCCGAGGGTGATGACGTAGCCGTGATCAAGATTGACGCGGTTGAGCTCAAGTGAGATCAGTTCCGATACCCTGACCCCGGTGGCGTAGAGAACCTCGAGCATCGCGCGGTCCCTGAGCGCCTCTGCGGACTTGCCTTTCTCGGGCTCCCGGAGGAGCCTCTCGACCTCTTCAAGCGAGAGAGTGTGGGGGAGGGTTTTCGCGGGCTTGGGAGAGACGGTGTTTCTTAGCGGATCCTCGGTTATGACGCTTTCTGTGAGAAGGAACCTGAAGAACTGCTTTATGGAAACTATGTTTCTCGCCACGCTTCTCGGGGAGAGCTTCTTTTCCCTCAGGTGGTCGAAAAAAGCAGCTATTTCGTCTTCGCTTACAGCGGCGGGGTCGGATATACCCCTTTTGTCTAGAAAGGCCACGAGGGATGATATGTCCCTTGAATATGACTGAATGGTGTTTTTCGAAAGGCCCCTGTTCATCGTAAGATATACAAGGAACGAATCGAGGTACTCATCCATTAATCTTATGTTCCGACCTGCCAGGAACTCAGATATTTCTTCTGTTCGGCCGTCAGGGTGTCTATGGTGACTCCCAGGGTTTTAAGCTTTATCTTGGATATCAGGCTGTCTATTGTCTCCGGGACGTCGTGAACGTCGTTCTCAAGTGTCCCTCCGTTTTTCACCATGTACTCGCAGCAGAGCGCCTGGTTGGCGAAGCTCATGTCCATCACGCTTGAAGGATGCCCCTCGGCCGCGGCGAGGTTTATGAGCCTTCCTCCGCCGAGAACGTTGATCCTTCTTCCGTTTTTAAGCGTATGTTCCTCAACGTATTCCCTTATGACTCTTTTCGAGGTCGTTATCTCGCCAAGGGCGTCGAGATCAAGTTCCACGTTGAAGTGTCCTGAATTGGCTACGATCGCCCCGTCTTTCATTCTCTCAAAATGCTTTTTCCTTATGACGTGTATGTTGCCCGTAACGGTGCAGAAGAAGTCTCCAAGCGGCGCTGCCTTCTCCATCGTCATTACCCTGAATCCGTCCATGGTGGCCTCAAGTCCCGCAAGCGGCTCAACCTCGGTCACGATGACGTTCGCTCCCAGTCCCCTGGCCCTCATGGCAAGTCCTTTTCCGCACCAGCCGTATCCTGCGACTACGAAGGTCGTGCCGGAGACAAGCCTGTTGGTGGCGCGTATGATTCCGTCAAGGGTGCTCTGCCCCGTGCCGTAGCGGTTATCGAAAAGGTGTTTGGTATCTGCGTTGTTAACGGCGATTATCGGATACTGAAGCACTCCGTCATCCGCCATGCTCTTGAGTCTTATCACTCCGGTCGTGGTCTCCTCGGTTCCCCCGATTACGTCGTCTATCAGGTCTTTTCGGTCCGTGTGCAGCGTTGATACCAGGTCTGCCCCGTCATCCATGGTTACGTGCGGGCGGGCGGCCAGAACGGCGTTTATGTGCTTGTAGTAGGTTTTGGTGTTTTCCCCTTTTATCGCGAAAACGGAGATTTTATGGTTCTTTACGAGGTGGGCGGCGACGTCATCCTGAGTGCTTAGGGGATTTGACGCGCAGAGGTAGGCTTCTGCTCCTCCGGCCTTAAGGGTGGTCATGAGGTTCCCGGTTTCCGTGGTAACGTGAAGGCACGCGGCGACCCTTACTCCCTTAAGCGGCTTTTCCTTCTTGAATCTTTCCTCTATCTGCTTTAGAACGGGCATTTCCTGTGCGGCCCATTCGCTTCTCAGTTTCCCCTCGCGGGCAAGCTTTAAGTCTTTTACGTGGTAATCCATTCTTTCCTCCGTTGCTTTTTCGCGGTCAGAAGCCCCGAGCGTGTTTTGGCTCAGACATTTTTCAAGGCTTTTTTAAGTTCCGCCTTTTTATCCGTTTTCTCCCACGAGAAAGTCTTTTCGTTTCTCCCGAAATGTCCGTAAGAGGCGGTTTTTCTGTAAATAGGTCTTTTGAGATCTAGGTGCGAGATTATCCCCCCGGGAGTAAGGTCAAAGACTTTCCTTGCGGCTTTCGAGATCTTCTCTTCGGGTATTTTCGATGTGCCGAAGGTATCGATCATTACCGAAACCGGTTCCGCAACCCCTATGGCGTAGGCAAGCTGCACCTCGCAGCGCTTGGCCAGTTTGGCCGCGACTATGTTTTTCGCCACGTACCTTGCCATGTATGCCGCGCTTCTGTCGACCTTGGAGGGGTCTTTTCCAGAAAACGCCCCGCCGCCGTGTCTTGACCATCCGCCGTAGGTGTCGACTATGATCTTTCTTCCCGTGAGGCCTGTGTCCGCCACGGGACCCCCGATCACAAACCTGCCTGTGGGGTTTATATGGATTTTCGTATTTTTCGAAATAAGGTCTCCCATGCAGTGGTTTATTACTTCCTGCCTGATTTCTTTTCTAAGGGTCGCAGTCGAGACGTTCGCTGAGTGCTGCGATGATACGACTACCGCGTCCACTCCGACCGGTTTCCCGTCTTCGTACCTGAAGGTGACCTGGCTTTTTCCGTCCGGTCTTAAAAACGGCAGAATCCCCTTTTTTCTTACTTCGGAGAGACGCTTTGCCAGTCTGTGAGCGTAGAGTATGGGGGAGGGCATGCGTTCCCGGGTTTCATCGCACGCGTAGCCGAACATGAGTCCCTGGTCTCCGGCTCCTTGCTTGCTCTTGCCCCCTTTTTTGTTGACTCCACGTGCTATGTTCGCGGACTGCTCGTCTATTGCTAGGAGAACCGAACAGGTGTTCGCGTCAAAACCCATTTCGCTGTCCGTGTAGCCGATCTCTTTTATCGTGTCTCTTACCACCTTCTGTATGTTGACCTGGGCTTCTGTAGTTATCTCTGCGGAGATCACTACGAGTCCGGTTGTGATCAGTGTTTCGCACGCGACCCTGCTATCGGAGTCCTTCTTGATCATGGCGTCGAGTATCGCGTCTGATACCTGATCCGCAATCTTGTCCGGGTGGCCTTCCGTTACGGATTCTGACGTGAATATGAAGTTTTTAGGGGACATTAAGTGACCTCAAAAGTCCAAGTAATATAATTATTCTGGTTTTCCTGTCAAACAGGGCCGTTGCCTTGCTGCCGCGGGTTCCTTGGGGGTGTGTTGCTGTGGCCGGTTTTTCAACTGAACAGGGTGCTTGGATTGGTATTATGGCTGCCTGATCCATGTAGGGGCGCGTGGGTTTTTGCCGTTGTTCGGGTAAAATACAAAGGAATCCCACTTGCACCCTGCGGAGAAAATGAAATGAAGAAACTCCTGGCTCCTTCGATACTCTCGTGTGACTATCTTCGTCTTGAAGACGAGGTGACCGCCGTCTGCGAGGCGGGCGCCGATCTAATACACGTGGACGTGATGGATGGGCATTTCGTTCCGAACATAAGCATAGGAATACCCATAGTGGAGGCGATTGCCCGGATGGAATCGCCGCCCCAGATGGATATACACCTGATGATTGATAGTCCCGAGAAATTCACGGAGAAATTCATAGACGCGGGTTCTCCTCACGTGAAAATTGTCACGGTCCAGATGGAGGCCTGCAACCTTCTCTACAGTGCCCTCTCATCCATAAGGTGGAGAGGGGTTATGACCGGGGTGGCCCTTAACCCCGCAACCCCGATCGGCGTGATCGAGGAAAAGCTGATGGAGCTTATAGACGTGATAGTGATAATGACCGTGGAGCCGGGGTTCGGGGGTCAGAAATTCATTCCCGAGATGCTGTCGAAAATAAGAGACCTGAGGTCTCTTCTTGACAGGATGGATGGAGATGAAAAGAAGCCGCTTATTGAAGCTGACGGCGGGATAAATCTCGGGAACATAAGGGAAGTTATCGAAGCCGGAGCGGACATAGTGGTAACGGGATCCGGAATATACAAGACGGAAAACTACGCCGATACGATGTCGGCCATGCGCGAGATGATGGAGTAGGGGCCAGACCCGAGGGCTGCGTGTTTTTCCGGGGGAAGATGAAGTCTCAAGAGCGAAACTACATAGCCGACATAGAGCGGTATTTTCTCGGGCTTGCGGGAAAGGGCCTGATGCTTTCGGCCAGGGACTACAGTTTTATAAGGGAACTTGGCGAAAGATCCGTCTCAAAGGAAATGGTAATTAAGGCTATAGCCTACGGCTTTGAGCAGAAGAGGCAGAGGGGAGCCCAGGAGCCGAGGGGGCTTTTTAACATAAGGCATGAAATTGAAGATTACTTGAGAACGCATTCGGTAGAACGGGAATCGAAGCAGGCAACACCCCGGAACGCCGCTTTTACGAGAAGCAGTATAATAGAACAGGTCCTAAAGAGGCTTGATAGGATCATAGTTGAGGAAAAAAGAGAGGATATACGGGGGAAATACGAGGAACTCAGGCGCAGGGTTGGAGAGACGGACGGCGCGGGGTCCGCTAACATATACAAACAGTTTGATTTGTTGTGGCGGGATTTCATGGGGGATGTTTTCTCAGGTCTTTCCACGGAGAGGCAAAAGCAGATAACCGATACTGCGCTGAGCAGGATCCCCGCCAAGGCGAAACTCTACGACGAGGATGCTAGGAGAAAAACCCTTAACGCCTTCAGGGATGAAATCGTATGCGAGACTCTCGGCATAAATAATGTTTTCACGATGAAGTAACATGGCCAGAAGAAAACGGATCATTATGGATTGTCGAAAATGTTCCGGCGGTGGGTACATGATCTCACCTGAGAACGGTCAGTACGCCCGCGCGGAGGTCTGCGACTGCGTTTCCGAATGCAGTGACTGCGGGGGGACCGGAACGGTATTTTTGGTGAACGAAAGGGGCTACAGGTATCTTGAGCGCTGCGGGCTCTGCGGAATGGTGAGGCTTAAGGTCAGAAGGTACAACAACGCGAAGATTCCATCGAAGTACGCAGGCGTTCTTCAGTCAGACGATATAGACCCCCGTGACAACAGCCAGTTTGAGGCAATGACCTACGTGAAGTCGTTTGTCGACAAGTACCCGGAGGAAAAAGGCTTTCTGCTTATGGGAGGTCCCGGGCTTGCCAAAACACGCCTGGCAGTAGGGGCCATAGCGGAGCTTACGCTTCAGAAAGCCGTTGAATGCGTGTTTACCGATTTCTTCTTTCTGCTTGGAGACCTGCGGAAGGCGTATTCCGAGGGAATTCCCGAAAACGAGATAATAGGACCGCTAATAAGCGCGGAAATTCTGGTTATAGACGAGATGGGAAAAGGCAAGAGTTCCGAATGGGAGCAGAACATCCTCGATCAGCTCATCTCCAAGCGTTACAACTCCTCAAAGAAGACTCTTGTTACCACCAACTATGTGGCCAGGGAGTCACTGCCCAATAAATCCAGGAATAAAAAAACGGAAATACTTGAGGACAGGGTGGGGGAGAGGATAGCTTCAAGGCTTTATGAGATGTGCACCCCGCTTTTCATCGAGGGAAGCGACTACAGGAAAAGCGAAATCTCCTCGTAAGATGTCGCCCGGTTCAACCGGGAGATTGGAAGCTATTGTCACTCCTGCATGGTTTCAATAAGAATTTATTGTGGGGATTATTGATGTTTGTTTTTCTTTAGTGGCGGAGGTGATGTTATGGGAAAGGTGAAGGACAGGTCATCAGGCATGGTAAATATCTCCGTGAAAATTCCTGCTGAAATTGCCGAAATATTGGGCAAGGTATCGAAAGCGGAGGAAAGGCCAAAAAGCTATTACGTAAGGAAGGGATTGGAACTGTTTTTGATGGCTAAGCTGGAGAATTTGGAGGACCACGAAGAGGCTGCCGAAGCTTACAAGGAATTTATGGCCTCAGGGGAAAAATCGGTTTCCTTTTCTGAACTCAAGGAAGAACTGAACCTTTAGAGTTATACCACTGCCTCTGCCTGATCTAAAAGTTCCAATATTTCGAATAAATCCTTCTGATTTCCGAGACGGTATGTTCGCAGGTTGTCCGCTTGGGATTAAAACCGGTATCCGACACCTTAAGATCAAGTATCTCCTCGATGACCGACTTCATGATCAGTCCCATCTCCGCCGTGTTATAGCCGCCCTCGAGCAAAAAGGCGATATTTCCGCGGCAGTGTCTCTCGGCGAGTCGCATAACGAATCTTGTAAGCCTGGCGAAACCTTCTGAGGTAACCAGCATTCCTCCCAGCGGGTCGACCTGGTAAGCGTCAAAGCCCGCGGATATGAGAATGAATTCCGGGGAGTACTGCTCCACCACGGGTTCGAGTATCTCGGCGAAGATTCTGAGGTAATCTTCATCTCCCAGCATCGCGGGGCAGGGGACGTTAACCGTGTACCCGAGCCCGTCTTTGTATCCTAGTTCCTTAAGGCTTCCTGTGCCGGGGTAAAACGGGAACTGGTGCACTGAGAAGAAGAGCACGCTGCTTGAATCATAGAAGATGTGCTGGGTGCCGTTTCCGTGGTGCACGTCCCAATCTATGATCAGGACTCTCTCAAGGCCGCAGTTGGCCAACAGGTGGGCCCCGGCGACCGCCACGTGATTAAACAGGCAGAACCCCATCGCCCTGTCGTGTTCGGCGTGATGTCCGGGAGGGCGGGGGAGTACGAACGCGGTATCGATTTTCCCTGAAAGAATATCGTTTACAGAGCATATAAGCCCCCCGGAACCCGCAAGCGCGGCGTCAAAAGAAACTTCGCACGTAGAGGTGTCGGCATCAAGCTGCGAGAACTCCTTGCCGGAGGTGCTTTTGACCATATCGAAATAGGGCTTGCTGTGTACGAGGGTGATCTCTTCCTCCGTCGCGGGCCTTGTGTCGATGGGAACCGTTTTCTCCATAAGACCCGAACTCTCAAGTGCTCCCAGAATGCTGGTCAGTCTCTCCGGACACTCCGGATGTCCGGGAGGGTTCTGGTGAGCCAGGAAAAGATCGTTACTTACTATCGAGAGTCTCTTCATTTTGGATCACATCTTTAAGATAACCTATGAGATAAAAGGAACCACAAACACAAGCTGCTTCTCCGTAACCAAGAAGTTTTTCATATGCCTCCCGGGGGTCTTTTACCGTCTCGACCGAGTCGAATTGTCCCCGGGCAAGCGCCAGAATTTTTTCCGTTCCCAAAGACTTCTTGACTCCGGCAAGTTCCGTTATGATCAGTTTTCCCGAAACGCGGGAGAGCGTTTCGGTGAACCCTCCGATGTCTTTGTTCTCAAGCATCGTTATCAGGAAATTGAATTTTTTCCCCGGATGATAAAACTCAAGGGACTTAACAAGGTTCTCCCCCGCGGCGAGGTTGTGCGCGCCGTCGATTATAACGGGAGTTTCCCTGTTTAAGTATTCCATTCGCCCCCCCAGACTGACTTCCGCAAGAGCCTCTTTTATCTTTTCCGGGTCCGTTTTGTAGCGGGTATGCATTGTCAGCAACTCGGCCGCCGCTATGGACATAACGGCGTTTTCCACCTGGTGCGTGCCCGCGAGAGAAATTCTGAGTCCCGGAATGTTCCACCTGGGCCCCATGTAATCGAAGCTCAGATCTTCTTTTTCCCCGTAAGTGAACTCCGCTCCGATTCTGTGGCATGTTGAGGAGTTCTCACGGACCCTGCGCTCGATTACCGAGAGGGCCTCGCCCGTGCATCCTGTCACCACGAGGCCGTTTTTTTTGATTATTCCGGCTTTTTCCCCGGCAATCTCACCCAAAGTGTTTCCCAGGTATTCGGTGTGGTCAAAGGACACGTTCGTTATGACGCCTGCCAGATGGTCGCATACGTTTGTCGAGTCCCATCTCCCGCCCATTCCCACTTCAAGCACGCCTACATCTATTGACTTGGCGTTGAAGTGAAGAAATGCGGCTGCGGTGAGCGTTTCGAAATAACTGAGCTCCACGCCAATCCTGGCGCAGGCGGCAAAAACCGTGCCGAGGGTTTCTTCAAGCTGCTCCCAGGTTATTTCCTCTCCGTCTACTTTTATTCTTTCCGTGAGGTTGATCAGATGAGGGGAGGTAAAGAGACCTGCGCGATAGCCGTTCACCTCGAATATTGACGCGATACAGGCCGCCACGGACCCCTTGCCGTTAGTTCCGGCAACGGCGACGTAATCCTTTTTCCTGTGAGGAAACCCCAGTTCTTCAAGAACCGCGGTGATTCTGCCGAGCCCCGGTTTTACGCTGTCCACTCCCTTTAGGCAGAGTCTTTTCAGATTCTCAGACATTTTGGGTTTCCTAGGTAAAAGATAGTACCTGCTGATTTAGGATCCTCGCTTGCCTTGCAAGAACTGGGTCCATTTTCTTCATGATCAAGAGATTCTGGCATGTTTAGATAGTTCTGTTGCATCGTTGCAACTGGATATTCTTCTATTCCCTGAAGAAATGGGTAGCAAACCACAAACAATTACTCGCGGAATATCTGTGTCTAGAAGTAGCGAAGTAAGAGAACTTGATTTTCAGCGAAACTCAAGACGTTACATAGTATTCTGTGAAGAGCTAACACGGTTTTCAGGGAATCTTCTGGGCAGATAAAAATGCTAGAAATATAAAACCGACTAAAGCTGAAGTGGAATTAGGTTCAAGTGTTAACGAATAGGATTGAGTTAGATGGATTAATCAGGAAAACAAAAAAACGTCCTCTCACATACGAGTTGTCTCACACCCGATAGATTAAGCTTCTTTCAGATGCCATCTTCGGTAAAGTATCTTTTCGCATGTGACAAGCAGAAAAATCAGGTGGTATGTTAGTTTCTTCTAGGATAATTCTGGTGTTATAGTTAGTTGTCGACAAATGAATTTTTGGAGGTGCCCATGTCTACATATTTTCCACCCCAGTACAAAAGCAGAGGTTTCCACTGCCCTTATTGCAACGTCAAAGCAAATCAATCATGGTATGATACTTATTATCAGAATGGGGGCTACTATTATCCACTTGGCATTGAACAAGAGTCTGTGGAAATTTCTTTTTGTTCACATTGTTCTCAACCGACACTTTGGTTATTGAAAAAATTATTTATCCACTTGTTCAAACATTTCCGTCACCCAATAACGACTTAGATAAAGATATTAAAAAAGTTTATAACGAGGCAGCGGCAATTGCGGATAAATCCCCC